>SVPM01000021.1 GCA_015065865.1 Oscillospiraceae bacterium
CCTTCCGCCACGTTACGGCCGATGGTGCTCTTCTCGCTGCGAATGATGTAGAAATAGTCAAGCGACATATCGGTTTCGGTGCCGATACCTTCACCGAACATAGCCATTGAAGCCAGCTGGAAACCGGTAACGGTGTTTTCACCTTGGAAGTTCGCGTTCAACTTGGTCGTGCTGCCTTTACCGATAACACGGCTATCATCGTTCAGCAGATAAACCGTGACCGTCTTGCTGTCCGCATTGCGGGCATCCACTTCCACAGCAAAGCGATAATACGTACCGATCGCGATCTGACCGATACGCGTACCGTTTTGGTCATACACGCTGCCGTCGCGCTTGATGGTCAAAACGTTCTGGATTCTCACGTTTGCATTGGTGAGATACAGATAGATCTCGCTGTCTTCGGTATCGCGCATCTCGTCAATAGTGACACGCCATTCCATACGGTACAGGTCATTTGTCTTGCCGCTTTCCAGTGCAAAGGGCATTTCGGCATACTGATCCTTTCCCGCATAGATGCTCTGCATCATATCGTTGGCGTTCAAACGCGCACGGATAGCGCCGCGGCGCACACTGGTATTTTTCAAGTTGCTCGCAGTAATGACCGCCGTTTCGGAAAGTTCATAGTTGTCGAACGACTGCATAAACACCGCTTCGGAATCTTCGGTGAAGATCACGTTTTTCGGGACAGCGTATTCCCGTGCATACGGATACATATCGGCATACGTGCCCAGTTTATCGGCATCCTTCAACTCGCTGTAATAGAATCCGGCAGTGATGTGCAGGTTTTCAAGAGAACCTGTCGCCACCACAGGCGTATCCTGACGCGGCGAAGTGAACGCATACACGTTTGCGCGACCGTTTTCATGCAGTTCAAACAACGGTGTTACACTATGACTGATCTGTGCATTATACAGGTTGATCGTACCGCCATCCACACGCACACCGGAATTGGGAGATTGTGCCCACTCGGCAAAGTTGAAGACCGAGAACTCCCCTTCGAAGGTGTCGGTCACCCAAATGTTATAGAGCGGATTCACGGTTTGATCCACCGTCCAACGTTCGGTATTGGCATCATCGCCGCAGTTGTTGAAGGAAGTCAACTGCAGGTTGGTAAACTCCACGTGTTCAGCCGCTTCGATCTTCACCGATACAGCACCGGCGTCAACGCCGTGTCCGAAGATACGCACGTCCGCGGCACCGCTTTCCTCAGCGATCAAATGTACACCGATATAACTCATATAGTTGAAACAGTTATAGACCAATTGATCTTCCACGTGACCGAGTTGCAGAATGATGGAATCCTTTTGGAACTGCGCTTGCAACGGCTGGTGGAAATCTCGAACCTTGATCTCGCCGCTATCGTTCGGAAGACCGCCCCAACCCGACCAAGTGCCGGAGTTCACCATAATGGAGTTGTAGTTAAACTGGTAGTTGCGAATATAGCCGCCTACCGCGCCGTTACCGACCACCATACCGCGGTTAAAGAAATGACCCGCCAAATAGTCAATATAGTGATTGTCGCAACGATGGGTCATAAAGTCCACGCCGTTCCATCCGTTACGCACGGTCACGTTCACAACATAAACGTCCTTGCCCGTGCCGCGCATCGCATACGGATACGGAATAAAATCAAACTCGTAATACTGCACGTAGGTATCGATACCGGTTTCGGCAGATACGATGGGATCCAACACCTTTTCGCCCTCGTGCCACGTCTGGTTTTGATCGGGATAGTTAAAGATCACGCCGCGAATACCGCTGCTTTCTGCCAACGTGACCGTGGCCGTTGCGTTATAGGCCTCTTCGACCGTTTCGGCAGGTGTATACACCTGCAAAATGGTATTGAGGGCTTTCGGGATCGTAGCAAAATCCGCCGCACCGCGCAGTTCAACCCCCGTCGGCACCGAAAGGGTACCCTCAATACGATATCTACCGGGCATTAAGAACAAGGTACCGCCACCGTTTGCGCCGAGTTCGGACAAATATCCTTGAATCTTCTCGGTCATATCCGTTTTGCCGCTCAGATCCAGATCGGTAGGAATGCGGCAGTTGTCGCTTGCGGGACCTACCACGCGTGCCGCTGCCTCTTCGCGGGTCATCTTCTCATAATCATCCATCGGTATCGGCGTTTCCTCATAAGTATACGCACACCGACCGGGATTCACACACACGATCGGATCGCCGTATGCATCGGTATTGCCGATCACGACACCGCTGACTGTACCATAATCCAGTTCGACTTGCGGTGCCGGTGTTAAAAACTGATTATTGATAAATATGTTGCAACCGCTTTTGGTGTACACGCGACCGTTATACACCGTGGAAGCCAACATATTAAACTGTTGCATATCGCTCTCTTGATATACGGCATACTTGTCAGCATCGATCTCTACATCAAAATAGCGGATCGCACCATCATAGATCATGCTTCCCTCGCCTGCGCTTGTGATATATACACCGTACTCACAATTTTGCATCGTGATATCCAGCAGCGATTCCGACTGAGCGGCAACACCGTAAGCAAAGTGACCGTATTTACAATCGGTAAATGTCAAACCGACACACTGACCGTTCGGCCAATTCCCATCGATCGACTGTGCAAACATCAGCGCGATGTTATAGCCTTCGATATCGGAATAGGTCACGTAAGACCAGTCGATACGGCGCAGAGTGATCGCAATGGCATAGTTGTAAAGTTGGTCTTCCAATGCCGCAATTTCCTCGGCGGTGGTTGGTGCACCCTCCAATTCGGATTCGATCCAATAATCGGGAGAGAAATGAATCTCTTCAATACGCGCAATATCAATGACCATATCAAAATCCAAACCGATATTGAGCGGCGTACCGTACACGTTCCATGCGTTCGGACAGTTTGCTGTCGTGAGCGAACGAATACCGAAATACGAGTTGTACAGTGTGATATTCTTCGCAAAAGTATATTGGTTAAGATCGATCGTCGGAGGATACGAAATAAAGTTCTCCGCCGTCTGTTCAGGATACCAGAAACTCAGGTTTTGCACCATCGTATGCTGACCCATCGTGATAAAAGCGCCGTTTACACTCCCTTTACCGCAATACACCTTGAAAATGGTGCCGCATGCTTCGGGGTTTTTGTCCGGACTCACCCATTCGCCGATAATGGAAGTGCCGTCCGGCACAAAAATCTCACGGCGAAAATCCCACTCACCTGCAGGGATAAACAGCGCACCGCCGCCGACCTTGGCCAAACCGTCAAGCAGCGAGTTGACCACCGAACTGTAGTCCTTTTCACCTTTCGGATTCAAAACGGAAAGATCGGGATGGGTGTCAAGATACTCTTGCAGATTATACCCCGCAAACACCGCTGTGTCTTGATTGAAACCCGCCGTGATCTCCATCTTTTTGAACACGGGAGGATCGGCAACGAACGAACCGTCACCAACGGGCAATTCTTCTTCCGAGATCGGTTCCGCCGCCGTATCCACCAAAAGGAAGTTATGCAATTTGATCACACCCGTGCTGCCGGCAAAAGCCGCCGCACAGGAATCTTCCAAATAGATACGGAAATAGTTGAAAGAAGACGGTCTGAACTCACCGAGACCGTTTCTGTCGGTAAATTCGGACAGCGGAACGAGAACACGTTTCCACACACCACGCTCAAACGCAAACGCCTTACCGGGGGCAATACCGATCTCTTCCTTATCACAGACGCCGCTGCTGGTGATCTCCATCTGCCCTCTCAAGGCCCCGGCCTCAATAAAGCTCCAAAAAAGATCATCGCCCTCGGCATATACATCCACTTGAATCGCCAAGCGGTCGGGGTCGGCAGTGTACTCATATTGCGTAAGATCAATGGCATCGACCGTTTCACTTTTTGTGGCAATAACACCGGTCGAACCCAGAACCATATTCTCCGAAAAGCGCAGGGAGAACGTATGAACAATATAGTTCTCTGCATTATCGGCTGCCGATACCTGCCCCACCGTCACGCCGCAGCACGGCAATAACAAACACACGCACAGCAACCAAGATAACCATCGTTTTTTCATCCCGTCGATCTCTCCTTCAACCCTACATAATTATACGAAATTATTATACAATCGAACACCGTTCACTGTCAACACAATGCCAACACATTGGCAACATTTTTCATATTTTCAACAACAATTTACATATAACAAACCGCCCCGACGACAAGTGTTATCCTGTCGTCGGGGCGGCATCATATTTGTTTATAAAGTGGTTACGCCGCGGGGAAACTTGTGATCTTTTTCACCGCGTATTGCAGGATCAAACGCGCATCGGTCGAATCCACCGTGCCGCTGCCGTCCACATCCGCGACTTCGGCCGCAGGCAGTGCGCTGATCTTCTGCACCGCATACTGCAACACCAAACGTGCATCGGTCGAATCCACCGTACCGCTGCCGTCCGCATCGCCGATCTGCAGATCACCTTCCGCCACGTTACGGCCGATGGTGCTCTTCTCGCTGCGAATGATGTAGAAATAGTCAAGCGACATATCGGTTTCGGTGCCGATACCTTCACCGAACATAGCCATTGAAGCCAGCTGGAAGCCGGTAACGGTGTTTTCACCTTGGAAGTTCGCACTCAACTTGATCGTGCTGCCTTTACCGATAACACGGCTGTCGTCATTCAGCAGATAAACCGTGACCGTCTTGCTATCCGCATTGCGGGCATCCACTTCCACAGCAAAGCGATAATACGTACCGATCTCGATCTGACCAATACGCGTACCGTTTTGGTCATACACGCTGCCGTCACGCTTAATGGTCATAACGTTCTGGATTCTCACGTTTTCATTGGTGAGATACAGATAGATCTCGCTGTCTTCGGTATCGCGCATCTCGTCAATAGTGACACGCCATTCCATACGGTACAGGTCATTTGCCTTGCCGCTCTCCAGTGCAAAGGGCTTCTCGGCATACTGGTTCTGTCCCGCTTTGATGCTCTGCATCATATCGTTGGCGTTCAGACGCGCGCGAACAGCACCGCGGCGGATAGAACCGTACTTCAAATTATCCACCGTAAAGTCAGACGTAGCCGTCAATTCATACGTATCGAACGACTCCACATACACGATCTCGGAATCTTCGGTGAAGAGAACGTTCTTCGGCACCGAGTAACGGGTCTTCCGCATGTACACGTGCTCAAACGTACCGACATTCTCGGTCGTTGCGGGATCGCTGTAGTAGAAACCAGCCGTAATATGCAGGTTTTCGGGATCGTCATCCACCAACAGCGGATTATCTTCACGGTCACAGCAGAAACCAATGATGTTGAGTTCGCCCTCGCCGTTCAGTTCGAACAAGTGGGACTTGGTATGGCTGAACTGTGCGTTATACATGTTCAGCGTACCGTTATCCACACGCACGCCCGACGTCGGGGTAGGTGCCCATTCCACAAAGTTGGTAACGGTAACTTCGCCTTCAAAGGTATCGGTCAACCAAATATCGTAGATCGGTTTTTCTTCCTGATTAACAGCCCAACGATCGGTGTTGCCGTTATCACCGCACTGGTTAAACGCGGTCAACTGCATATTGGTGAATTCCACATTCTCCGCCGCCTCGATCTTCAAGGATACGTTACCGTAGTCAACACCGTGACCGAAGATGCGCGCATCCGCCGCACCGGTTTCCTCGGCGATCAGGTGCACGCCGATGTAAGAAGCGTAGTTGAAGCAGTTGTACACCAACTGATTTTCCACATGACCCATCTGCAGGATGATGGAGTTGTTATTAAACTGTGCCTGCATCGGCTGGTGGAAGGCCGAGAGAATTTCGCGGTTAGAAACGGTACCGCCGAAGCCCGACCAAACCTCCGACAACGCCTGTTGAATGGAGTTGTAGTTGAACTGGAAGTTACGGATATAACCGTTTTCCGAACCGTTACCGATCACGATACCGCGATTGAAGAAGTGGCCGGACAAATAATCCACATAGTGGTTATCGCAACGGTTGGTAATCAGGTCAATACCGTTCCAGCCGTTACGTACCGACACGTTCACAACGTAAACATCCGAGCCGGCACCACGGATCGCATAAGGATATTCGATGAACTCGAATTCATAATACTGCACATAAACATCTTCGCCCATCTTTTCCGTTTCGACCGGATCCAGCACCTTTTCGGTCGGGGTGTAATTCTGGTTCTGTTCGGGATAGTGGAAGATAATGCCGCGAATACCGCTGTTTTCTTCCAACGTAACGGTTGCGGTGGAATTGTACTGATCGATACCTTCGCCCTCTTCGATGTCCGTGTACACGAAGAACATCGTGTTGACCGCCTTCGGAATCGAGCCGAAGTCGGCCGAACCGCGCAGTTCCACACCGGTCGGCACCGACAGCGTACCGTCGATACGGTACTTACCGGGGACCAAGAACAGCGTACCGCCGCCGAGGGCTTTAAGCTCAGTCAAATACTCCTGAATCTTTTCGGTTGCATCTTCTTCACCGGTAATGTCGATATCGTTCGGAATGAGATAGTTTTCACCCGTGGGAGCGGGCACCTTGCCATACGCTTCTTCGCGGGTCATTTCGGTGTAGGGTTTCAAGTCCACAGGATCTTCCACGTAACTGCAGGTACAAGCACCGGGGTTGGCATACACGATCGGTTCGCCGTATGCATCCACGTTACCGATCAAGATACCCGCGATGGTGCCGTAATCCAATTCAACGTTCGGCTGAGCGTTGATGAACTTGTTGTTGATAAAGGTGTTGTTACCGTTCTTGGTGTAGGCACGACCGCGCACAGTGGATGCCATCACGGTAAGTTTGGTGTATGCCGATTCCTGATACACCGC
This sequence comes from Oscillospiraceae bacterium, assembly GCA_015065865.1. Classification (GTDB taxonomy): domain Bacteria; phylum Bacillota; class Clostridia; order Oscillospirales; family Acutalibacteraceae; genus SIG588. Next base: position 6,800 of record SVPM01000021.1, read on the forward strand.
GTACTTAGTCGCATGAATATTCGAATCGTAGTAGCGGATAGCACCGTCTTCTTCACCGGTAACATACACGCCGTATTCGCAGTCCTTCATAGTGATGTCTAACATCGACTCCGTAGAACCGGCAGTACCGTAGGAGAAATGGCCGTACTTACAATTCGTGAAAGTCAAACCAACGCACTGACCGTTCGGATAGTTACCTTCGATCGACTCGGCAAACATCAAACCGATGTTGTAACCGTCGATATCGGAATAGGTCACGTAAGACCAGTCGATACGACGCAGAGTAATACCAATAGCGTAATCATAAAGCTGCATTTCCAACGCTTCGATTTCTTCAGCCGTCGAAGGTGCGCCCTCCAAACCGGAGCTGATCCAGTAATCCGCTGAGAAGTGGATCTCCTGAATACGCGCAATATCCACGACCATATCGAAATCGATACCCACGTTCAGCGGCGTGCCGTAGATGTTCCACGCGTTCGGGCAGTTTGCGCCGCGCTGCTGCTGAATGGCAAAGTAGGAGTTAACGAAGGTCACGTTTTCCACGAAGGTGTATTGATACATATCCACCGTGGGAGGATACAGGATCTTGGCATCCGCCGTCTGTTCGGGATACCAGAACGCCATATTATTGATCTTGGAGTGGTGATCCATCGTGATAAACGGCGAACCGTTCGCTACGTTGGCACCGCAGTAGACCGCCAAGATGGTACCGCGAATATCGGGGTTCTCATCGGGATTCACCCATTCACCCACAATGGTGGTACCCACAGGCATATTGATCTCGCTGCGGCACTCCCAGACACCGGCGGGAATGAACAGCGCACCGCCGCCATTGGCACCAAGACCTTCCAACAGCGAGTTGATCACCGGCGCATAGTCCTCGCCTTCGACGCCTTCGACATCGATTTCCGGATGATCTTCCAAATAGGTCTTCATGTTGTAGCCCGCAAACACGTCGATGCGATCGTCATAACCTTGGGAAATCGTCATTTTCTCAAAGACAGGCGGATCGGCACGGAAAGTACCGTCACCGAGCGGACGCTCCTGCTCGGTGGGAGCCTCGGCCGAAAGGTCAACAACGCACCAGTTCACGATCTTCAACGTGCCCGTTGCGCCGACATAGGAATCACCGCCGCCTTCCAAATAGATACGGGAAAAGTTGAAGTTGGTCTTGTCAAACTCACCGTCGACTGCGGGATTCGACTTGTAAAAATCAGCCAAACGAACCGTCACACGGCACCACTCGCCGGCCTTGAACTTCAACGCGTTACCCGGCGCTATACCGAGTTCTTCCTTGTCACACATACCGCTGCTCGTCGCTTCCAACTGACCGCGGAGCTTGCCGCTCATCATGTAGTCAATAAACGACTCGGTACCTTGGATGTAGGTGTCGAACTGGATGGCCACGTCTTCAAATTTGTAGGCCCCTTCTTCACCCGATACGTTAACAGGGTCAAAATCAAAATCGGGAGAAGTAATCAACAGACCGCCGTTCGCACCGGTAACCGAACCCAGATCCAACACAGCGGATACGCGGCCTTTCAGCTCGCGGATGATGTACTCTTTCTCCCCATCTTCGGCAACTACCTGACCTGCCGCCGTTGCCATAAACGGCACCAGCAAACATACACACAGGAAAATTGCCAAAACGCGCTTTTTCATACACTACTTCCTTTCCTTTACAGAGATGGTTTCATTATACATTATTGCATATATTTCTGTCAACAGAAAAAGCGATTTTTTCTCACACAAGCCGCAAGAAGATAAATGTTTTACTCAAAGTTTATAAAAAGCAGAGGCGTTCCGTAACGAAACGCCTCTGCACCGTTATAACGCTTTATGTCCTTTACACCCGCGAAAAAAGAAGTCGGGAATGCTCACCGCCATCCCCTCGTCACAGGGTACGAACTCCAAGTGACGAAGCAGCGGGAACAGCGCCTCATTTTCACAAACCGCCTGCTCGATCTCCCGCACCCGACCGGCGTTCAGCACGGCACGCACCATCCCTTCCGCCAACAGCGCATCGGGAGCTTCGACCGAAAGAATGTGCACACGGTCATCGAAACGTGCTCGTGCCTTGCCGCATGCTTCATCGCCGTCCCACAGGATGTATTCCCCATCCTGTTCAGCGTTTGGTAGAATACGGATCATTCGGCACACTCCCCCGCTTAATATATTCTGCCGCCACCTTTTGCGGCACACCAGTCGCCTGCACCAGCGCCTTGACCTCTTTCGGCGTAAGATACCGCCATTTGCCGACGGGCAACATGCCGAGTTTCACCGAACCGATCGTCGTGCGCCGCAACCGAATGACTTGCAGTTGCAACGTTTCGCACATACGGCGGATCTGGCGGTTGCGCCCCTCGTACAAAACCACTTCCAGCACGGTGCGTTCGGGTTCTTCCGACACGACCGAAACGTCCGCGGGCAGCGTGCGTCGCCCGTCCAACACAATACCGTCACGGAAAGATTGGAGTGCCGCATCATCCGCCACGCCGCGCACCGTCACGCGATAACGCTTGGGCACATGGGTGGATGGGTGCATGATCGCATTGGCGAAATCACCGTCATTCGTGAGCAACAGCATCCCCTCGGAATCACGGTCCAGCCGCCCTACGGGATACACCCGTACACCGGCATTCGCCACCAATTCCGCCACACATTTGCGCCCCAGTTCGTCACTCATCGTAGTAACGTATCCGCGCGGTTTATTCAGCAAAATGTACGTTGCCGTTTCCGCCGCCGCCAAGCGTTTGCCGCCAACGAGAATCACGTCACGCCGCGGATCGGCTTTATCGCCCAGCGAGGCCACGTGACCGTTCACCTTCACCTTACCGCGTGCGATCAATTCTTCTGCCTTGCGGCGGGAAGCCACGCCGCGCTCCGCAATGATTTTTTGTAACCGTTCCTCTGCCATAATAACTCCTTTAACAGAACAACCCTTTTATCAACAATCGCAGATATTGCCAAAAATATGCCCCCGCACATTTCGGCGGCAACACCGGCACCGTATCGGTTGTTCGAATATCACAATTTTGTATCGTCTCGCCTTCAAAGCGATACTCCACACGTCCGACAATCGCCCCTGCCTTAACGGGCGCAAACAAAAACGGCGGCAGATGCACCGTTACGGTTGCCTCTCCGCATCGTTCGACCGGAACCGTAATCGGTAACGGATCCTCGCACTGTAAAGCCACTTCGCTTGACAATCCGCCGACGATGGCTAACGGCGGCACCTTCACTTCGGGGAAATCCACTGCACGCCGTGCGGAAAATCCATAGTCCAACAAACGCGTATGATCTTCCCAGTCGTTGGGGGCGTGCAACGTGACCGCTACCAGCGTAACTCCGTCACGAGCGGCGGCAGACACCAAACACCGCCCTGCTTTTTTTGTAAACCCCGTTTTTAAGCCGATCGCATCGGGATACAGTGACAGCAATCGGTTGTGATTGTTCACCGTCATCTTCCGACCGCTCACAGAGATGGGGGCACTTTTTTGTTTCGTTATCCCAACCAAAACGGGATCGCGCAACACGGCAGACCCTAAAATCGCCATATCCCGCGCGGTGGAAAGATGCTGTTCCGCATCCAAGCCAGAAGGGGTAACGAACGTGGTGTGTGCCATACCGAGTTCAGCCGCTTTCGCATTCATCATAGTTGCAAAATCCGAAAGCGTGGGTGCCATAGTCAGCGCCACCGCGTTAGCGGCATCGTTTCCCGACGTCAGCAACATACCGCACACAGCATCCCACAACGTCAGCGTATCCCCCGCTCGCAGACCGAGCGACGAGCCCTCAACCGCCACCATTTCCGCCGTCACATTCACGGTTTGAGACCATTCCCCTTTTTCGGCGGCGATCAGCGCCGTCATCAACTTAGTCGTACTCGCCATAGCACGCGGCACGTCCGCCGCCTTGGCAAACAGCACCTCACCCGTTACGGCGTCCATCAGCACTGCCGACTGTGCCGACACTGTAACGTTATCCGCCTTTACAGTAAGTGAGAGCAACCCACCCAAACAGCACAGTACACCTACTATTGAAACAAAGCGTTTCATCCTCTCACCTCTTCTTCAAATCCTATGAAAGGCAAGAGGGGATAATGCCTGTTTATTTCGAAGCTTTCTCCTCGCGGCGACGAGTGATATCGGTGGAGATACGGTTGATCGCATCCGGCAGTTTACTGACCAGCGAATCCACCGCATTCGGTTGCGTCACCAACGGCAACACGTTCAAGCGGCCGTCTTGCACGGATATAAAAGCGATCGGCGTTACCGTGATCCCCGCACCCGAACCGCCGCCAAACAGTTCTTTGTTGCTTTTAGTGGGCAGATCGGAACCGCCGCCTGCAAAACCGTAGGTCACTTTGGATACGGGAATCAGCGTGATACCCTCCACCGTAACAGGCGTACCGATCACAGTATCCACGTCCACCATTTCTTTCACTTTATCCATGGTTACACCGAGCAATTCACTGACCTTCTTTTCCATTTTGACCATCCTTACTTTGTGTATTTGAAAAACGCCACATTATTTTCATACCCGACAAAGCGGCACACAACGCTGTCCATACCAAGCGCAACGGGCAAGCACGCACCCGTATATCCGCCGTCACGGTGTCTTTCTCCGCCAAAAAATCGGGTGCCATTACCAATTCCAACCGCCGAATATGCAACAGCGACAGCAGCACACTGCGCGCGGAGTAAATCGGCCCTGACAGTTTACCGTAACGCAAGGCGATATCCGCCGCATCACCGCCGCCGAGCACGATACGGATATAGCATCGCCCAAAGTGCAGTGTGTGAAACAGGCGGCGAAAAGTGCCGTCGGCCAATCGAATCCCGTCCTGCAACAGCGACAGCACACCCGCGGCACCGCCATCTTTCAGCTGTGCCGTCATACGCTTAACCGTACCGTCCTTCGTCTTTTTCTTGCTCTTCTTCCCCGCACGTTTTGCTTTGGATCTTTCTTTTTCCCGATCGGTGGTATACACATACACCGGTATCCCTGCATAACGAACGACAAGCCGCCCTTCATCTTGAAAGCGATACCGTGCCGTGAGCGGAAGCAGCAAGAGCAAGAGTACGCCGAGCAAAATGTACAGCGCGATCACGACTCGGCACCACCGAGTTCTTCATTTTCACGAATCATCTCGTCCAGTGTCGGCTCTTCAACCTCGACCTGCTCGCCGCCTTCCTTTTGCGGAAGGGGCGGTAATTCATCCAACTTCGACACCCCGAAACAACGCAGGAAATGCACCGTTGTACCATAGAGCAACGGCCGACCGGGCAATTCCAAGCGCCCCTTTTCTTCGACCAAGCCTTTCTGCTGTAAGCCTTGCAACACTGCACTGCAATCCACACCGCGCACCTGTTCGATCACCGCTTTGGTGACCGGCTGGTTATACGCCACGATTGCCAACACTTCCATCGCCGCTTGGGAAAGCGGGGTGTTGCGGCGAATCTCCATCGCACGGCGAATGTACGGTGCGAAATCGCGTTTGGTACACATTTGATAGCAATCGTCCAACCGCACAATCATCAGTCCGCCCTTACGGGTACGATAATCCTGTGCCAGATCTTCCGCCAAGCGTTCGGCATCCGCCACACTCACTTCCAGTGCCGCTGCCAACCGCTCCAGCGCAACCGGCTCACCACTGGCAAACAGCACCGCCTCCAGTGCCGCTTGATATTGTTTTATCTCCATTATCTTATCCCTCGGTTATCATAGTTTCTTCACCGGTCACCGTCAGCGGAATATCCTCTCCTCCGGTCACCGCACCCACACGCACCGTTTGTTCCTCACCTTCGCCATCCACACGAATGCGGTTGGCTTTGATCAGTTCCAGCACCGCCAAGAAGGTAGCCACCAGATCCGAACGGCTTTTGGCACCGTCATACAACGAACGGTAGGACACGGATGCACGTTCACGCAAGCGGCGCAACACAAATACGATCTTGGAAGACACCGATACGATCTTGCGGGAGATCACCCCGCTAAATGCTTGCACGGGAGGCGGTTGACGCCGCTTGCCGCGTCCCGCCGCCGCGTAGTACGCCTCGCGTATCTCATCGGCCGAATGGGTACGCCGATAAATGGGATCCGGTTCGGGTTCATCGGGTTCACGCACGAACAAGTCGCCGCCGACCGCTTGCATCGCAAGGCGGCGTGCCGCCTCCTGACAAAGTTGATATTCAATCAACTCACCCGTCAATTCCGCACGCAGTTGCTCGCCCTCATCGTGTTTGGGCAGCAACATATAGGACTTCATCTGCACCAAACGAGCTGCCATTTCCAAGAATTCAGAGGCCACTTCCATATCCGACTCTTGCATTTCGCGGATAGCGTCCATATACTGATCCAGTACCTGTGCAATGGGAATGTCGTAGATATTCAATTTGTTCTTCTGCAACAAGTGCAACAGCAGGTCAAGCGGGCCTTCAAACTCACCGACCTTATAGGATATATCCATTGGCGGTACTCCTTAAAACAGATTGGGTAAACGAAACAGAAAACACGCGGCATTGCCGACCAAACGGATCAAAAAATCCAGCGGTATATCCAACGCGCCCGTTACGATCAACAAAAGCAGTGCCATACGGACGTATTGATGGTATTGATCCATCCAATACGTAAAACGCTCGGGCAACAGTGCGCCGAAAATACGTGAACCGTCCAACGGCGGCAGGGGTAACAGGTTAAACACCGCCAGCGAAAGGTTTACGCGTGCAAACACACCGATCAGCACGGTATAGGCGTACAGCACGATATCTTCCGTATAATAGATCATACCGCCGCTGACCTGCAGCCCCTCACCGCTGACAAACAGCAACACCCGAAACAGTGCGATACTGATAATCGCCATTGCGATGTTTGAAAGCGGACCCGCCAATGCGGTGAGTGCCATATCTCGCCGACGATTACGGAAATTGTAGGGGTTGACCGGCACGGGTTTTGCATAGCCGATGCCGAACAACAGGATCATCAGCGAACCAACAGGATCGAAATGCGCCAGCGGGTTCAACGTAAGGCGACCGTGCCATTTCGGTGTCGCATCACCCAGTTTCACCGCCGCCCATGCGTGTGCCGCTTCGTGTACGGGCATCATAACGCCGAGCAAAACAATATAACCGAGCAGTAAAAAGAGCAGTTCATAAAACGAACCGACTCCTCCGCCCAAAACAGCCCACAGCATACCGGTCGCTCCTTCTTTCCATATTCTAATACAGTATAAAGGATTTTACCGCAAATTACAAGATTCAAACGCGAATATTTGCTCTATTTTTGCAGTTTTTTTACAACTTTCCAAAAAAGATTAAAAAAGACGAAAAAAAGACTTGCATTTCTGCGCGAAATCTGTTATCATACTTCTGTTGCAAACTACCTGCTGGTTCAAAAGGAGGTGCAGAAGTAATGGCTAAGTGTGATTTCTGCGGAAAAGCGATCGTGTTCGGTAACAACGTCTCTCACTCGCACAGACGTTCCAACCGTACTTGGAAACCCAACGTTAAGCGCGTTAAGGCAATCGTTGCCGGCTCCCCGAAGCGGGTGAACGCCTGCACTCGTTGCTTGCGTTCCGGTAAGGTTACCCGCGCGGTGTAATCTAAGTTTCCCGCATACAAAAGTAAGCCGTCCTCTCGGAGGGCGGCTTTTGTATATCCAAAGAAAGGAGTGACACGATTGGCACACGCAACCGAACGTATGACCGAAGGTCCGATCGGCAAAACACTCGTTCGCTTTGCCGTACCGCTGTTTTTGGGCAATCTGTTTCAGCAAATGTATAACACGGCAGATGCGCTGATCGTGGGCAATTTCCTTGGCGATACCGCATTGGCGGCAGTCAGTTCCACCGGCAGCCTTATCTTCTTACTGATCGGGCTGTTCCAAGGGATCGCCATCGGTGCCGGCGTGGTCATCTCCCGCTATTTCGGTGCGGAAGACAACAAGAATATGCACAAAGCCATCCACACCAATCTGGCGTTCAGTCTGTTGGTTGCTCTAATCTTAACAGCCGTCGGCACCACCATGTGTCCATTGTTTCTCAAGTGGATGAAAACGCCTGCGGCAGTGATGGCGCAAGCCGTTACCTATCTGCAAATTTATTTTTGCGGCAGTATCGGTTTGGTTCTGTATAACACCTGCACGGGTATAATGCAAGCACTCGGCGATAGCCGTCACCCACTGTATTACCTCGTCATCTCCTCGCTTCTCAACGTGGTGTTAGATATGGTGTTCATCGCTGTTTTCGGTATGGATGTAGAAGGTGCCGCTCTGGCAACGGTGCTGTCGCAATTGATCAGCGTACTGCTTTGTGCGCGGCGTCTGCTGTGCACCACCGAAGACTATCAAGTTTCTTTATGCGACATCCGTTTTGACCGTCCGATCTTGCGAGAGATCATTCGTTACGGTCTCCCCTCCGGTCTGCAAAATTCGGCCATCGCCATCGCCAACGTATGCGTGCAGTTTCACATCAACACCTTTGGTGCCATGGCTATGTCGGGATGCGGTGCATATTCCAAGATCGAAGGTTTTGCCTTTCTGCCCATCACCAGTTTCACCGCCGCCCTCACTACCTTTGTGGGGCAAAATTCGGGCGGTGCAAAATATGAGCGTACCAAAAAAGGGGCTAAATTCGGCATTACCTGTTCCCTGCTCCTCGCCGAAGTCATCGGTCTTATCATCTTCCTTGCCGCACCGCTGTTGATCGGCGCCTTCACAGACACACCCGAAGCGTTGGCGTTCGGCGTGGATAAGGCACGTATCTGTGCCCTGTTCTATTGTCTACTGGCCGCCTCTCACTGCCTTTCCGCCGTGCTGCGCGGTGCAGGATTGTCCTCCGTTCCGATGTTCGTTATGTTGGCGTTTTGGTGTGTGATACGGGTGCTGTTCCTCACGGTAACGGCACGGCTCACCGATTCCATTTTACCCGTCAACTGGGTGTACCCCCTCACGTGGGCGCTCAGTACCGTTACTCTGACAATATACTATTGCAAGGTGGATTGGCTCCATCGTCATAAAATGTAAGGAAACAAAAAAACGGTGCAGTCGTTCGACTGCACCGTTTTTATTGTCTGTAATTATTCCGCAAAACCGGACTCCACCAGAGCCACCAACGCATTGACCGCATTCTGCTCATCTGCACCGTCCGCAATGATACGGATGGGGGTGCCGCCGATGATGCCGAGCGACAGAACACCCAACAAACTCTTAGCGTTCACACGGCGCTCTTCCTTCTCCACCCAGATGGACGACTTAAACTCATTCGCCTTCTGAATAAAGAACGTAGCCGGACGTGCGTGAAGGCCGACCTGATTTTGGACCACAACATCTTTCACAAACATGAAAAAAGTCTCCTCCCGTTTCAAGACGGGCTTCCCCGCCTATGAGCAAAGTTTCAAATGTATTCTATGTTCTTTACATATTATATCACAAATAACCGCTTCGTCAATCGCGTTTGCGGATTTTCGTGGCGAAAAAACGTATTTTTGTTTTTTTGCACTATTTTCACTAAAAAATTGCAAATCAGTTTGTTTAGTATGCAACAAACTTTTTGATCACACATCTTCGCTTTCGACATCTTCCTGTTGCCACGCGGCAACCAATGCGCGCTCTTTTTCACTCAATTCCGCTTTTTCCAACATATCGGGACGGTGAAGAAAGGTGCGCCGCACCGCTTGTTCGCGCCGCCACTTGCGAATGTTTTCGTGATGGCCGCTGAGCAGGATATCCGGCACCGCACGTCCTTCCCATTCGGCAGGACGCGTATACTGCGGATATTCAAGCAATCCCGCATAGTGGCTTTCGTCGGTGAAGCATTCCTCGTCCGACAACACGCCGGGTGTCAAACGTGCCACACAGTCCGCCAGCACCAAGGCAGGCAACTCGCCTCCCGTCAGCACGTAGTCACCGATGGATATCTGTTCATCCACCAATGCATCCAGCACGCGTTCGTCCACTCCTTCGTAATGGCCGCAGAGAATGCACAGATTCGGCAACTGTGCCAATTCTTTGGCACGTTGTTGTGTCAGTACCGCCCCTTGCGGAGACATATACACGAGATGCGGACGTTCCCCCGTTTGTTCACACACAGCGCGGAAACAATCGGCGATCGGTTGCGGGAACAGTACCATTCCCATACCGCCGCCGTACGGATAGTCATCCACTTGTTTTTGCTTATTCAACGTATAGTCGCGAATTTGGTGGCAGTGCACTTCAAGTACACCTTTGGCACGTGCACGTCCAAGGATGCTCTCGCTCATCACCGCTTCGCACATTTCGGGAAACAGTGTCAAAAAATCAATTCTCATAGGTCAAACAGCCCTTCCAACGGACGGATCTTCACAATACCGCCATCCACATCCACCGTGTCGATTACCGAAGGGATAACGGGAATAAGCACCTCACGCCCGTGGTAATCCATATGGTACACGTCGTTCGCTCCGGTAGCGCTTACATCGGTGAGCCGACCGTATTCCTCACCGGTATCGGCGTCGATAATACGCAGACCGATCAGATCGCAAATAAAATATTGACCGGCTGCCAATTTCACGTCGCGACGATCCAAATACAGAATGTGTCCGCGATGAGCGGCGGCATCCTGTACCGTATCGATCCCGTCAGCCTTGACCAACACCAGTGTTTTATGCGGACGCGATTTCACCTTCACAGGCTGACACCCTTCGGCATCCCAATATAATGTGCGAAGTTTCGACAACATTTCGGGACTGTCACACCACGGTTGTACGCGCATTTCACCGCGCACACCGTGAGTACTCACCACTTCGCCTGCTTCCAGATACCGTTTCTTTGCCACGGTCATTGTCCTCCCTTCTGTAAAAAAAGCGGGCATACAGCCCGCTTTTTAGACTCAGTCGATTTCTACGGAAACCTTGACATCCTGACGAGTAGCAGCGGCACGCATCACGGTACGCATTGCTTTCGCAATACGGCCCTGCTTGCCGATCACACGACCCATATCCTCTTCCGCAACGTGCAGGTGCAGAACGATGGTACCGTCCTCCGCAGATTCTTCCTGTTCCACCGTTACAGCGTTCGGATCATCCACCAAGCCCTTAGCAATCGTCAACAACAAGTCCTTCATATGTGAGACCGTCCTTTCCGATCCGCCGAGAATCAGATGCCCGCCTGCTTCAGCAGATCACGCACCGTATCGGTCGGCTGAGCGCCGTTGGCGATCCACTTCTGAGCCTTCTCAGCATCCACTTTGATGACCTTCGGCTCTTCCATCGGGTTGTAGTAGCCGATCTCTTCGATGAAACGGCCGTCACGGGGATAACGGGAATCCGCCACCACAATACGATAGAACGGAGCCTTTTTTGCGCCCATGCGGCGCAGACGAATTTTCACTGCCATGTTAGGGTACCTCCAAAAAAATAATTAAAATTTGTTATTTATTCCCATCCGCTGCTATGCGGAAATGAATACGTAAATTACATACCGAACAAGTTCGGCATACCGCGCATACCACGCTTGCCTTTTCCCATCTTCTTCATCTGCTTCATCATTTGACGGGTTTGGTCGTACTGTTTGATAAGGCGGTTAACATCTTCCACCTTCATACCGCAACCGGCAGCAATGCGCCGACGACGGGATGCATTCAATATTTCGGGCTTGGCACGCTCTGCCGGTGTCATCGACAAAATGATGGCTTCCACGCGATCGAACTGCCTCTCATCGATCTGTACATCACGCAGTTGCTTACCTGCGCCGGGGATCATACCGAGCAAACCCTTAATATCCCCCAATTTTTTAATCTGACGGAATTGGTCGAGCATATCGTTCAAGTCAAAACGGTCCTGCTCCAACTTGCGCGCCAACTCTTCCGCCTGTTTTTCGTCGATCTGCTGTTCCGCTTTTTCGATCAACGAGAGCACGTCGCCCATCCCCAAAATGCGGGAAGCCATACGCGCCGGATGAAACACTTCCAGATCGTCCAGTTTTTCGCCGACACCCGCAAACTTGACGGGCTGGCCTGTCACGGCACGCACCGACAATGCAGCACCGCCGCGCGTATCGCCGTCCAACTTAGTGAGAATGACACCCGTGATTCCCAGCGCCTCATTAAACGCCGAAGCGGCGTTGACCGCATCTTGACCGGTCATGGCATCCACCACCAGCAGGATCTCCTGCGGCAGGACGGTCGCTTTGATGTTCTTCAGTTCATCCATCAACTGCTCATCAATATGCAAACGACCGGCCGTATCCAGCAACACGTAATCGTTGCCGTGGTCTTTAGCGTGAGCGATCGCTTTTTGTGCGATCTTCACGGGATTTTCGGTGCCCATAGTAAACACGGGAACACCGGCTTGTTCACCCACTACCTGCAACTGCTGAATGGCAGCGGGACGATAGATATCACACGCAACGAGCATCGGACGATGTCCGCGCGCTTTGAGCATCTTCGCAAGTTTCGCAGAGTGGGTGGTCTTACCGGCACCCTGCAGACCGCACATCATCACCACACACGGCGGGCGGTTGCCCGGCGACGTGAGATATGCCGCATCGCCTCCCATCAGCGCCGTAAGTTCTTCGTTGACGATCTTAACGACCATCTGGGCGGGTGTCAGGCTTTCCATCACCTGTGCACCGATCGCACGTTCCGCCACCTTTGCGGTAAAATCTTTCGCAACTTTATAGTTGACATCTGCCTCCAGCAACGCAAGGCGTACCTCGCGCATCGCCTCTTTTACATCCGCTTCGCTCAACTTGCCTTTTGAACGCAGCCGTTTAAAAGCAGCAGACAGTTTATCGGACAATCCTTCAAACGCCACCGAACTGTCCTCCTTATTTCGTCAACTGTTGTGCCAATTCGCGAATACGGCGTGCACGGTCGTTGATCTCCCGCGAATAGCCAAACCGCTCATTGATGGCGAAGATGTCATCAGCCGCATCCTGAATGGCCGCAACACCCTCCTGCATTTCGCGGAACCGTTTAGCCAACCCGAGGCGTTCCTCCATATCCAGCAACTGCGTTTCTGCACGCTTAATGGAATCCCGCACGCCTTGACGGGTGATGCCTTCGTTTTCGGCGATCTCCGACAGCGACAGATCGTCTTCATAATACAATTCGATAACGTCCCGCTGCTTCTCGGTCAACATCTCGCCGTAAAAATCAAACAACAAGGCGATCTCCATATTTTTGGCCATCGACGGTCCCCTCCTTTTCGTTAAAGTGAAATGAGTTGTAAAGCCAAAAAACTTTACAACTCATTATACACAAAAACTTGTATTTTGTCAAGTGTATTTCTCGAAAAAATTGTAATTGTTTTTGCCTTTACACCGTTATCGTTACGGTTCACGCGTAGTGAGGTAGGTTATCGCCCGTTCAATGGAGTCTTTGGCGTTGCCCCAGTCCGCTTCGGTACCGGTATTTCGGTAATCAAACATTTCGGTAAAGTGGTGTACGTCCCCACGCAGTTCGGTCAAATATCTGCGCGACAAACCCGATGCGGCTTTCAAGAATTCCTGTTGCCACCGTTTATCCATACCGCCCGCCGGAATCGCCAGCCGCGAAAAGTGGGGTAAGCAAAGAAATTCCTGCTCGGCAAACAAATGGCGAAAATCCCTCTCGCGCTCATACAGACGGCAGACCGTAGCAAGCATACGCTCCATCCCCCATTCCACTTGACTGCACACAAAGCAACTGTCTGCCGATTTTTCCGCCGCACGCACCTGTTTGGTGGTACGTTTTCCCACCAACGGCAGACCTGCAAACACCCGCTTTTCGGTTTCCGCCAAATGACTTTCCAGCATCAGTGCCACACCCAAACGATTGCGACGCTTCAGCATTTGGCGATAGTGCGTGATGCAAAAGCCTTGTTTATTGGTATCTTCCCGCACGTCCGGTTCCATCATTGCCGCACCCGTGATATATTCCACCACGCGTTCTTCCAATCGATCGCGCATACGGCAGATAGGACACCCGTCACGCGGTTCGAACACCTCGCTTACGGGAATACTGGTAATATCGTCACGCATTGCGTTCAACTCCTATATCTGTAAAGTTTTTTTGGTTTACAACTTTTTCTTTTGACGGTAGGCAACCGTCAGCGCTACACAACGCTTGGCAACGTGGAAGAAAGCAAACATACCGCCGAACAACCACAGCCACAGCCACAATGAAAGCGGCACCGTCACCGTGTTCATCAAACGGACCGACACTTCCGACACCGTGATAAACACAAGCAGAAATACGGCTACAAACAACGTCCACACCAAGGAGCGTGAACAATAGGTAAGACGCTTAAAGATATACATTCCCGTTGCAACGGGAATAACCGCCGCACAGTATCTGCACAAAAACGGCAACGGTACGTAATATATCCCCTCCACAACGTCGCCGCTGAACCACGGAAACACACATTCCAGAAAAAACATCACGGGCATGATGCACCCGATCCACGCTGTCATCCATCGCAACGCACCAAGCACCCGCTCGGTACGCGTTTGCCGCGGACAGTTGACCACCAGTTCATGACAAAACACCGCTTCGTCCATTCCCACTGCTTCGGAAAACGGCTGCCCGCGTTGCTGACACTCCAACGCCATACCCGTAAGGTCGGTCAGTATCTCTTCCTGCGTCACCTCGTTGAGTGAGTAGGAGTCCAAAAAGCGTTGCATACGGCGCAACACGCGTCGGTTCTCCGCTGTCAGTTGTGAAAATGTTGCCCGTTGTTCATTTCTCTTCACGGTACCCCTCCTCTTCCGTCTGCATCACCTGTCCGACCGCACTAGTCAACTGCTTCCAACATTCCTCAAACGCCAGAAGATACGCTTCTCCCGACGGCGTGATAGTATAATACTTGCGGCGCGGGCCGAGCGGTGACGGCCGCATTTGTGCCCGAATGCTCCCCTGCTTTTCCAACCGAAGAAGCAACGGATAGATAGTACCTTCCGAAATATCGATGAAACCGCACTCACGAAGAAGTACCAAGATCTCATAACCGTAGGTCTCACGCATACGGATGATCTTTAAAATACACCCTTCCAATGTGCCGCGCATCATTTGCGACTTGTCATACGTCATATAACAGCATCCTTTAATCGTGGTACGAACAGTGTAACTTTTTTCGCAAAATTTGTCAATCTTTTTAAAGAATTCTGCAGATACCGATTGCCAAAGTCGTAAAACAGTAGTATAATTAGAACATCTGTATGATAGTTGAGGGATGTGACTATGAGTAAAACCAAAACATTTCGACGTTCAAGCCGTCAGCGTACCCTACGTCGCCTGATACCCGTGTTCATCATTGCCGTGCTGGTGTTGGCGTTGGCCGTGGGCATTGCACTGCATTTCAGCGGCGGTGAACCGAGCGACGATAAAGGCGTGACACCGCCGTGGCCGAAACACACAACGACCACAGCCCCCACCACCACGACCACTACGTTGCCGTCGTTCAGCACCGAAACCGTAACTCAGTTGAAAGATGCACTCAGCGCCAAAAACGCGCTGTTGTACGACATCACCAACGAACGCGTATTGTTTGACCACAATGCCGAGGTCGTGTGTTCTCCCGCCAGTTTGACCAAAATTATGACGGCCGCAGTCGCCGCTAAATATGCCACCGAAGACAACTTCGTGGTGGGACGTGAAGTGTACTTGACCGACCCACAAGCCAGCAGTGCGTATTTGAAGATCGGTATGGAACTCACCTTGCCGCAGATGCTGCAAGCGCTGTTGCTCCCCTCGGGCGGTGATGCCGCTTACTGTCTGGCGGTGCACACCGCCAAGCGTTTGTATCCGGAGGAAGAACTCAGCAACTTTGATGCCGCCACCCGCTTTTGTGATTTGATGAACGAAGAACTGAAAGCGATCGGCGCCAACGATTCTCACTTCGTCAATCCCGACGGTATATATCACACCTTCCACGTCACCACCGCCAACGACATTTTGAAGATCCTGCGGTTTGCGTGGCAGTACGATGCGGTACGCGAAGCACTGTGTACCCCTCGCGCATCTTTCAAGACCCCGAGCGGACACGACCTTACTTACACCAATACCAACCGTTTACTCAACACCAATTTTCCCGCCACCTACTATGCCAACGCCATCGGCGGCAAGACGGGTTTCACCGACGAAGCAGGTTACTGCTTAGCTTCGGTGGCGGAAAAAGACGGCACTCAACTGGTGGCGATCGTGCTCGGTTGTGCCGATGAAAATCTGCGTTTTACCGAACCCAAGTTGTTGTACGAAGCCGGTTTTGCCTTGAAATGATAGTAAAAAGCAAAAAACGCACACAACGTGATGCGTTTTTTGCTTTTTGACGGCAATACTAACGACTGTAAAGGATGGTCGAATATATGAAAAAAACTTTCATACGCGGTGCCGGTGTGCTGATGCCGATCAGTGCACTGCCCTCTTCTCACGGTATCGGCACGTTAGGTGACGCTGCTTACGCTTTTGCGGATTTTTTGGTTGCCGCCGGACAACGATATTGGCAGGTTCTCCCCGTTGGTCCAACGGGGTTTGGCGACAGCCCGTATCAGTCCTTTTCGGCTTTTGCGGGCAACCCGTATTTTATTGATCTTGACCGGCTGGTGCAGGACGGTCTGCTCACCGCCGCCGAAGCGGAAAGTGCCCGCGAAGAGATCGGCGATATCGACTACGAGCATCTTTTTTACACGCGATTCGACCTGTTGCGTACCGCACACCGTCGTTTTCGGCCGAATGAAGAGTATCATACGTTTTGCCGCGAGCAGGCTCACTGGTTGTCGGATTACGCGTTGTATACCGCTCTCAAAGAACATTTTAACCATCGCGACTGGAGTGAGTGGGACGAAGATATTCGCCTGCGTGAACCGACAGCCGTTGCACGCTACACCGAAAAATTAGCGGAAAACATCGCTTTTGTCTGTTTTTGTCAGTACACCTTTCGCCGCCAGTGGGATTCGCTGAAAACATACGCCAATGAACGCGGTATCCTGCTGATCGGTGATATTCCGTTGTACGTTTCCGCCGATAGTGCGGACGTGTGGGCAAACCGTTCTTTGTTCCAACTGGATTCCCGCGGCTTCCCCACCGCCGTGGCCGGTGTGCCGCCCGATATGTTTTCCGCCACGGGACAGCGTTGGGGTAACCCGCTTTACGATTGGGAACGCATGGCAGAGGACGGATTTGCGTGGTGGCGAAAGCGCGTGGAATCCTGCCGCGGGCTGTACGATGCATTACGCATTGACCATTTCATCGGTATGGCGCGCTATTACGCGATACCTGCCGCCTGTGAGACCGCCGTTGACGGCGAATGGCGGCAAGGGCCCGCAAAGTTGTTGACCGATGCGATCGACCAAGCCGCAAGCGATATGCGTATTTTGGCGGAAGATCTCGGCGTACTGCACCCCAAGGTGCGTACCCTTTTGCGTCAGACGGGATACCCCGGTATGAGCGTGTTGCTGTTTGGATTCGACGGCAACCCCGACAACCCGCATCTGCCGCACAATTTCCCCAAAAACCGTGCAGTATACGGCGGCACCCACGACAACGACACCATCGTGGGTTACTGCTCACGCGCCAAGCGGCGGGAGATCTCTCTTATGATGCGATATCTTGGTGTGAAACGACGTGCCGCCATTCCCGTCGGTATGCTCCGCGCCGCCTACCAAAGTGTGGCCGACCTCGCTATATTTCAAATGCAGGATCTGTTAGCGCTCGACAGCCGTGCCCGTATGAACACCCCTTCCACCGTGGGCGATAACTGGAAATGGCGTATGCCCCACGAGGCATTGACCGATGAATTGGCGGCACATCTTAAAGAGTTCGTCACGTTATACAACCGATAAAGGAGTTTATATATGAGTTTGGAAAAGGATATCCGCACACTGCTGCGGATCGATGCAAAAAAGCGAGTGGAAAACGCCACTCCCACCGAGTTATATCACGCAGTGTCCAAAGCGGCGCTGGCCGCGGTGGATGACCGTTGGAAAAACAAAAAGAAAGGTAAGCGCGTGGCGTATCTCTCGGCGGAATTTTTGATCGGTCGTATGATCTATCAAAACCTCTACAACATGCAAGCGACCGATACGGTGTCCGCATTGCTCGCCCGCCACAAAGTGGATATGCGCGTGTTTGAAGAAATTGAAGATGCTGCGCTGGGCAACGGCGGTCTCGGACGTTTGGCCGCCTGCTTTTTGGAATCGGCCGCCACGCGGGACATTCCGTTGGACGGTTACGGCATCCGTTACCGTTACGGCCTGTTTAAGCAATCGTTTGAAGACGGATTTCAACGTGAAGAGGCG
The DNA here is from genome assembly GCA_015065865.1 of Oscillospiraceae bacterium. GTDB lineage: Bacteria > Bacillota > Clostridia > Oscillospirales > Acutalibacteraceae > SIG588. The sequence continues at coordinate 25,052 of SVPM01000021.1, forward strand.
GACAACTGGTTGCGTTTCGGTGATCCGTGGTCCCGCCGCCGCGAAGACGAGCGGGTGTGCATCCGCTTCGGCGAAAACGAAGCGGTGTGGGCGGTGCCCTACGATATGCCGGTTATCGGTTACGGTGTACGCACCGTTAACACCCTGCGTTTGTGGCAGGCAGAGGCGATCGCGCCGTTTGACTTTGCCGCTTTCAACGCACAGCGTTACGACGATGCGGTACGCGCTCAAACCGAAGCCGAGCGTATTTCCGCCGTATTGTATCCCAACGACGATACGACCGAAGGCAAAGCACTCCGCTTAAAACAGCAATATTTCTTTGCCAGCGCCTCCATTCAGGATATGCTGCGCCGTTTCCGCCAAAAGTACGGCAAACGGTATGATCGCTTTGCGGATCAGTATGCCATCCAGTTGAACGACACCCACCCTGTGGTGGCCATCCCCGAATTCATTCGTCTGCTGTGCGAAGACGGCGTTTCCTTCACCAAATCGCTCAATTTGGCTCGCCGTGTGTTTGCCTACACCAACCACACCGTGTTACCCGAAGCGCTCGAAAAATGGGGGCTTGATCTGTTCACGCGGGTGCTCCCCCATCTGATGCCGTATGTGACACAACTGCATCACGCGTTGCAACGCGAGTTGCGCCGTCACCGCATCGTGGGCGAAGAAGCGGCAAAATACTGGATCATTGAAGGCAACACCCTGCATATGGCACGTATGGCCGTGTTCGCCTCGCATTCGGTCAACGGGGTGGCACAACTGCACACCGAACTGTTGAAAACCCAAGTACTCCCCCACTGGTATGCGCTGTATCCCGAGCGGTTTAACAATAAGACCAACGGCATCACACAGCGCCGCTGGTTGGGACTCGCCAACCCCGAACTGTCTGCCCTTATCACCTCCCGTATCGGTGCAGGATGGATCTGTGACCTTTCGCAACTGCGACAGTTGGAAAGTTTGCAAAACGACAGCCGTTTTCTCAAGGATCTCACCGCTGCTAAGGCTGAAAAGAAACAACAACTTGCCGCTTTCGTTGAAGCGCGATGCGGCGTAAAAGTAGATCCTTCGTGGATATTCGATATTCAAGCCAAACGTCTGCACGAATACAAACGACAGTTACTGAA
>SVPM01000022.1 GCA_015065865.1 Oscillospiraceae bacterium
CGTTCCACCCCGAAATCGCTGTTGCTTGGTTTTGCACCGTGCGATTTCGGGGTGGAACGTGTATATCATACGCTGTTCACCGTGCGGGGCAGTGTGCCGCTCTCACCGCCGACGAATATGAGTGCTACCCCCGCCGAACGGGAACGATACGGTATCGGGGTGGCCCATTTGTTTGCGGGGTGTGATGAGGCGGCATTTCAGCGGTATAGTCCGTTGTGGTGGGCGGAAAACGGACACGGCGTGCCAACCTTGACCGCTGCAGGCGATCGCGACACGCTGGTACCGAGCGCCAACAGTGAGGACCTGTGTCGGGCGTTGGCGGCGCACGGTATACGGTGCGATTTGCTGTGTTCACACGGCGGCGGACATTGTTTGGAACCGATCGACTGTGAACAGGTCAGTCTGCCCCTGCCGCTTGCATTGGAAAAAATGGCGGCGTTCATTTTAGAGGAAGATAAGTAGGATTTACAAGTATTTTTACAAAGACTAAGCAAAAAAGTCCGGCGTTCGCCGGACTTTTTTTGACGGTTTGGGCGAACGGTCGCGCTCGCCGTTTTCAATTTCAGAAGAACTTTTTGTTGATAAACAGTGCCAAGCCGATGCAGAGTATCTGCAGGGCGTTCACCTGCATACGGAAACTGAACGACAGCGAGATGACCGAGAGATCCAGCGTGATGGTATCCAGACCCACCGATTCGCCCCACGTCAGCCATTTCAACCATTCAATGTCGGAAGTAAGGGTGCCCACAAGGGCAGAGATCACCAGTGCCGACAGCAACAAAAAGATCAAGATGAGCACGTTTACAGCGCCTTTGGTTTTCATAACGTAATTTCTCCTTATTCTACTCCGCGGCGATACAGCCCACGGGTGATATCCCCCGTCGGCTTGCCGCCACAGCGGTAAGCGTTGGCGACGGTTTCACATTCACTCGGCGTTTCCACCGTGAAATGCAACAGATGAAAATCGACAGCAGGAAGTTCGTTCAAACGGTCCGCCCAGTACAGCGGCACGGCGTTAAGCAGTTCGGTGCAACCGCCTGCACACGCAGTCGGGAAGGTCACACCGCGGCGATCGGTCACCCCGTCACCTGCTTGGCAGGAGGCACAGGAGGCGCCGTCACATTGACGCGGGCAGTTGCGGGTGAGCATCAGCGGCTGTCGACCGTACAAAAAGAGGCCCGTGGGAACGGGGCATTCGGCGGCAAAGGCCGTTTGTCCGAAGGTGAGTTCCATCGAGAGGGTGGCCGCGCCCAACCCTTCGGCGGCGTATGCCGCCACCGCCTCACGGTTGGTGAGGTTCAGACCGAAACCGCCCACGGGATGCAGACCCACTTCCCGTGCGAGCGGGACGGCCCCCACGTTGTTGCACAACGCGTATTTCGCGCCTTTTGCGACCGCTTCTTTCAGTTGGCGGCGCACGGTGTCCTCGGTGCCGAACAGACCGCGCGGGATCTCCACCCCCCACGGGTGTTCACACGGCTCACCAAGCGGCAAAAACCAACCGTCAACAATGCGTTTCACCGTGTCGGTCAACTGTGCGGCAGAAGAAAGGCGCACCAAAAGATGCGGTCTCTCGTGTGCCCACAGGGGTGAATCCTGCCGCAAAACAGCAGGGGGCACGTTTTCGGAACACGTGATCTTCGGCGGGGTTGCACGCAATTCCGCCAATTGCTCCAGCGCCTCGCGCCGCAGGGCGTTTAGTGCGGAAACGGCAAAGGAGGCACCGCCTTGTACGGCAACGTTGCTCATCACAAACGGGGTGCCGCCTGTTTTTTGCAGTTGTGCCGTTATGCGTTCGGTCGGCAACGGCGGACGATCGCCCGTCGCACGGTCGCCTTGCACCGTTACGGTGTGGGTGCCGTCGGTCACCGTAAGGCACAGCGGGGCGTCCGCTTCGGCCTCCAACACGGCGGATACCGACACGCGCGCCGTTTCGCGGTCATACAACCGTTGCAGATCGCGCAGTACCCCTGCCGCGGCGGTCACATCCTCGTGTCGCCGATGTCCGAACATGGCTGCACCGCGTGCGGCAGTGTAATAACCATTTGTAAAACCGCTTCTCGAAAATACGGATTGTAAATTTTCGCGTGCGGATTCGTCGGGTGTTACGCCATCGCGCAGTGCCGCGTAATACGCGGTCGCCGCCGCAACGTATTCGGGGCGTTTCATACGTCCTTCGATCTTCAGTGAACACACACCGGCCGCCGCCAATTTCTCAAAATGCGCGGCCAACGACAGATCGCGCAGGCTCAAAGCGTAGGTATCGGTGGCGGGGGTAGGTTTTTTGTCGGATGCGCGGAAAGGCAAACGACAGGGTTGGGCGCATCGGCCGCGGTTGCCGCTGCGGCCGCCCAACAGAGCCGAAAGATAACACTGCCCCGACACCGACATGCACAACGCACCGTGTACGAACACTTCCAGTTCACAGCCGAGACCGCCGCAAGCGGCGATCTCCTCAGCCGACATCTCCCGCGCCAATACCACGCGGGAAAATCCCGCATCGCGCAGTGCACGCACCCCCTGCGGGGTGTGACAAGAGAGTTGAGTGGAGGCGTGCAGCGGCATTTGCGGGAGCATCGCACGCAGGCGCCGCGCCAAACCGCGATCCTGCACGATGAGTGCGTCTACCCCTGCCTGTGCGGCCGTGCGCGCCACTTCGAGCGCGGCCTCCATCTCTTCTTCCCGAATCAGTGTGTTGAGAGTCAGGTGCACACGCACGTCGCGTGTATGGCAGTAGGCCACCGCCGCGGCCAGTGCGGCATCGTCAAAATTCTGCGCGTTTTGGCGGGCGTTAAACGCCGCCGCGCCGAGATACACCGCATCCGCCCCGCTGCGTACCGCCGCAAGCAAGGCTTCGGGCGAGCCGACGGGTGCCAGAATCTCCACACGCGACATATTATTCCTGTCCGTACATCGCCAGTTTTTGGCGGAGCAGGGAGTTTTCCTGTCGCAGGCGGTCCGCTTCCATGCGGGCGCGTGCGTTATCGTCCAAATATTCTTTCATCTGTGCGCGCAGATTGTCCGAAGCGAGCAACGCTTTTTCGGCAGTGTCCGCCTGTTCAAGCGCCACCAGCACCGCCGCCATCGACAGCGAGATGCGGGGATTGACCAACAATTCCTGCATCGCACGCTCGATACGGCCGGCCAGATCTTGCATATATTCGGGAGCTTCGTCGGTAGACAGTGCGTATTCACTGCCGCAAATCGTCAATCGAACCTTATTCATAATCTATAATCTCCTCTCACGCCTTGAATTGTTGCAGATATTCACCCACGGTGCAGTTGGCCTTACGTGCCGCCGCACGCAGGTCGAGATACAAGCGGTGATCCGCCTGTTGCACGGCGAGCACGGTGGGCACGTCATCCGGAAACGCCGCACGCAGACGGTCCTCCACCGAATCGGTCTGTTCCTGCGGGAGTGCAGGACGGCCGCCCACACTGCGCTGATAGGTAAAACCGCCCAGCGCAAAGAATTCGTCCAATCGGCCTTCGTAACCGATCAGACGGCGCAACTCGGCACCGCGTTCCGCCAGCTTCTTGTGCTGGGTGTTCAGCCGCACCACCACGCCGTCCGGAAAATCTTGGCGTAACCGTGTAAAGTAGGTGTCCAACCGCTTTTGCAGGTGTGCACCCCACGGCGCTTCCGGTGCCGCCTCGCTTGCGGCGGGCGTTTCGGCAGCGGCGGGTACGGTTTCCTCGGCAGGTGCCGCCTCTTCCACCGTTTCGGTCACTGCGATCTCGGTCGCTTCTTTTGCGACTTCCTCGACTTTTGCCGCTTCTTCGGCGGCGGGTGCGGTTGTCTGTGGCTCTTCCTTCGCAGGACGGCGGCCAAACAGACGATCCAAAATACCCATAAATTAACCCCTTTCTTTGTGAGGCGCAAAAACGCACCCCCTTCTTACGAAATACAGTATACCACACCGAAAATAAAAAATCTACCCCCTTGGGGCATATTTTTGAAAAATTTTTATACCCCCTTGAAAAAGGCGAAAAATTAAGAAAAACTCACAGAATGTTCAAACCCTCTTTACAAACGGCAGGGTTTTATCTTATAATATAGGTGTATATGCTCTGCAAGGGGCGAGAAAGCAAGAAAGGAGGGGCTGTCTGTTCGCAGGCAGTCCAAGGCCGTATGATCAAAGTAGACCATCTCACCAAACGATACGGAACCCACGTGGCGGTGAACGACATCAGCTTCGAGGTGCACGAGGGGGAGATCCTCGGTTTCTTGGGGCCGAACGGTGCCGGCAAGAGTACCACGATGAACATTTTGACGGGATACCTTTCCGCCAGTGAGGGCGAAGTGTCCATCAATGGGTACGACGTGTTGGAATCCCCCAATCAAGCAAAAGCTAACATCGGGTATCTGCCCGAGCATCCGCCGCTGTATTTGGATATGACGGTGCGGGAGTACTTGGACTTTATGTACGATCTGAAAAAATGTACCCTCCCGCGTGAACAACATATCGCGGAGATCTGCCGCATTTTGAAGATCGAGGAAATGTATCCGCGTCTGATCAAAAACCTGTCCAAAGGATACCGCCAGCGTGTGGGATTTGCTCAGGCGTTGATCGGCAACCCGCCCGTGTTGGTGTTGGACGAGCCGACGGTCGGTTTGGACCCGAATCAGATCATTGAGATCCGTACCCTTATCAAGAGTTTGGGGCGACACCACACGGTGATCCTATCCTCCCACATTCTCTCCGAGATCGAGGCGGTGTGCGATCGCATCGTGGTGATCCACCGCGGCAACATCGTGGCGGACAGCACCGCGGCGGATCTTTCCCGCAAATATTCCGAAGACCGCCGTTTGACCGTGCGTGTCAAAGGCCCTGCCGCCGAAACCGCGCAGTTGCTTGCCACCGTGTCGGGCGTGAAAAAAGTTACCCCGCTCGGTCAGCGTGAAACGGGTATGCAGGACTTCGTCGTTGAGCCGAAGGAAAACGTGGACGTGCGTGAGGAGATCTTCCGCCGTTTGGCTGAGCGCAACTGGCCGCTGGTGGGTCTGCGTTCGATGGAAATGTCACTGGAAGAGATCTTTATTGAGTTGACACGTGAGCAACCGCTCGTGCCGATGGGCAAGAAGGAACGCCGCAAGGCGATAAAGGAGGCAGAGGAATGAGCGCGATATACAAGCGCGAAATGCGCGCCTATTTCACCTCACCGCTGGGGTATGCGGTGTTGGCCATTTTGTTTGCATTTTCGGGATTTCTGTTTTATTCCTATAATCTGTCGGCGGGCGACACTTCGCTGGTCGGTGTGTTTGATACCTTGTTTATCATCACCCTGTTGATCGTGTTGCCGGTGCTGTCCATGCGCCTGTTCAGCGACGAAAAACGTCAGCGCACCGATCAGGCGTTGCTGACGGCGCCCGTGAGTTTAACGGGTATTGCACTGGGCAAGTTCTTGGCGGCACTCACCGTGTTTGCGGCGGGTATCTCCATCACGCTGATCTACGGTGTGGTGATCGCGTTTAAGGTATCGCCGGATTGGTCGGTGTTTTTCGGCAACTATCTCGGGCTTTTGATGCTCGGCGGGTTGATCATCGCGATCGGCCTGTTTATCTCCAGTTTCACCGAAAGCCAATTCGTTTCGGCGATCGCCACGTTTGCCGTGTCCTTTATGCTGATGATGGTGGATGATCTTACCTCGATCTTCACCTCCAACACCTTGGTGGTGGAGGCGGTGGGTTTCCTGTCGGTGTATCAGCGGTATTACAACTTCACGGTGGGCAGTATCCACTATGCCGACGTGGTGTTTTTCCTCAGTATGCAGGCGTTGTTCATCTTCTTGACGGTTCGTTCGCTCGACCGCAAGAGATGGAGTTGAGTGAAAGGAGGGCCTTTGCAGTATGGATAACGAAAACAAGACGGTCGATATGACCGTGGAAGAGGGCACTCCCGCCCCGCAAAAACGCCGTGTGAACCGCCGCTTGCGGTACGGCGCTACCGCAACCGCGCTGACGGCGGTGGTGGTCGCCGCCGTGATCCTCTTGAACGTGGTGGTCTCCATTTTGGAAGACCGTTTCCCGCTCACGCTGGATCTGACGGCGGACGAAACCTTTACACTGTCGGAAGATACCTTGAAGATCGTGGAGGGTATCGAAGAAGAAGTGCAGGTCATTGTGTTTCAGGACGAATCGTATTACAGCACGCCGTCTTTTAACGACGAGGTCAACGTGGTGGTGCGCCAGTTTTACGAGGCGATGCGCCAGTGTCAGAGTGTGACAAACGGGCGTGTTACCACCCAATACATCAATTATGCGGACAACCCCACGCTGGTCAAGCCGTATGCGGAATATGAAGTGGACGAAAACTCCATTCTGTTCTTGAGCGGCAACCGTTCGGGTGTGATCGAGATGACCGATCTGTTTGCCTACGACCAGCAAACCTATTATTACTACGGCGAGATCGACGTGACCGAATCGTTGGTGGATCGCACCGTGGCAAGCAACCTCTTGAAAGTGACCGGCAACTTGGCTCCCGTGGTGATGCTCACGGGTCACAGCGAAAACTCCGCAACCGTATCCAACATTAAGGCGGTGTTGGCGAACAACGCCTATGACGTGGAAGAATGCGACCTTACCCGTTCCGAAACGATCAACGAGGATGCTATCACACTGGTGATCCCCGCTCCCGCCACCGATTACAGTGCCGAAGAGATCGCGCTGATCAACGCGTGGTTGCAACAAAAGGGCGAGTATTCCCGCCATTTGGTGCTGTTCACCGACTATGCCGCCGACTGTCCCAACCTGTATGAGTTGGTGGAGGAGGAATACGGTATCGCCGTGACCGACCGTATGATTCGCGAAACGGTCAGTTACTACAGCGACAATTACACCCCCTACGGCGATATTCCCGAATCGGCATTTTCCGAGGGCGTGACCGACAAAAAGGTGTTGGTGCCGAACATTCAGCAGTTGGTGCTGACCAAAGAGAACAACAGCGAGGTGTCGTTGTCCAACGCGCCGCTGGTCACCTTCGGCGATACCGCACAGTTGGTAGATATTCCCGACGAACTGAACGCGGAGGAAGAACCCGTGCCGTATAACGCCGAGACCTATCCCGTTGTCGGTGCGGCAGTGGCGCACAAGCAGGTGCCCTCCCCCACGATGGATATTACGGTACATTCCTACGCCGCGGTGTTCGGCAGCCCGCATTTCCTCAACGAAAGCGTGTTGACCTATTTTAACACGGCGGAAAACGAAGCGCTGTTTATGAACGTGTTCAACACCCTGTCGGGGTCGGAGAACACCGTCACCATCTCCAGCCGTTCCATGACGGCCGAAGTACTGGAGTTTGAAGCGGGTGCCGCCAAAGCGTTGGGTCTGGGCGTGTTTGCCATCGGCTTGCCGCTCGCGACCTTGCTTCTCGGCATCATCCTGTTCCTCAGAAGGAGACACTTATGAGTGAGATAGAGAAAAACCTGCCGCCCGAGGAGCCGATGCGTGCGGCGCCGCAGGCGCAGGGACTTTCGGACATTGAGGCGTTTGCCTCCGCCGCTACCCGCGCGGTGGAAAAGCCGCGCCGCAAGCATCGCCGTGCGGCGGTGCTGTTGAGCGCCGCGGCGGCTGTGGCGGTGCTGGCGGGTGCGGTGTTTGCCCTGCCGGTGCTGTTCCCTGCCGAGGAGCCCGAACCCGAACCCGAACAGCCCGACACCGCCGTGACCTTGTTGGATAAAGAGCTGGATGCAGACGGCCAAGCGATCGAAAATCCCGTGCGGTCGGTGCGTATCACCACCGCATTGGACGATTATACGTTGGCGTTGAACGAGGATAACGTCTGGAAACTGCAGGGAGAGGACGACCTGCCGCTGAATACCACGGCGGTGGAAGGTCTGGTGGATGAACTGTTGTTTGTGCAGGCGCAGGATACGGTGGCTGCCGACGTTGCGGATATGAGCACCTATGGATTGGATCATCCCACACTCACGGTGAACGCCGTGTATGCCGACGGTGCCGCCGTGACGTTGAAACTTGCCTCGATGGCGGTGGGCAACGGGTATTATCTGCGTGTCAACGAAGAAAACACGGTGTATTTGATGGACGCGACCTTGGCACAGACGGCGATGAAACAGCCCGAAGCGTACGTGAGTTTGTCGGTGGTGGAAGCACCGTCGGTCAGCAAGGACGATGCGAACGGCACCGTGATGGTGAAGGAACTTTCACTGACGGGTGCGGTGCGGGATAACGTGGTCACCACCATCCGTCCGAAGGAAGAAGCCGACGGGCCGGAATATGAGAACACCAGTTATCTGCTGACGGCGCCGTATAAACAGGCGACCGACAGCGAAACGGCCACCAAGGTGTTTGCGGTAACCTCCATCACCGCAGAGGAGGCGGTGGCGCTGCACCCGAATGCGGCGCAGTTGGCGGAATACGGGCTGGATACGCCGCATTCGGTGGCGAAGATAGTGTTGGGTGTGTTCACTTCCACCACCAACGAAGAGGGTGAAGTTACCGAAGCGGGTTATTATAACGAGCGGGTGCATCTGGTCAAACTGGGGAAAAAGACCGCCGACGGCACCGCCTATTATGCCATGGCGGATACCCGCGACGTGATCTACCGCATCCATGCCGAACAACTCCCTTGGGCAGACAAAACCTACCACGATTTTACCAATAAGTATCTGTTTTTACGCAACCTCACCTCACTTCAGTCCATCACCTGTACGACGGGCGGCAAGACTTACGCGTTTGAGTTTACCCACACCCCCGAGGGCGAAACGCTGGACGATGAGTTGACCGTGAAGTTGAACGGCGAAACGTTGCGTACTCACGAGTTCCGCGTGCTGTATCAGGTGCTGATGACCCTTTACCGCACCGGTGCGGCCCCCGCAGAGCCGCAGGGCGAGCCAATGCTCACGGTGCGGGTGTCCTCCTTGGACGAAAAGCTGGCCGACCGTGTGATCGACATTTACGCGCACAGCGGCAGTGTGTGCATCGCCCGCACCGAAACGGGTGATACCTACAAAATGACCGCCAGCCGCGTGATCGATGCGATCGAACAGATCGAAAACTACGTCAGCGGTGACGACGTTATCAATCGGTTCTAACAGGAAACAAAAACAACGGCAGTCCAATTTGGACTGCCGTTGTTTTGCTTGCGGTGTCACACCGCGGAGGGCGGATGCGCCCGCGCCGCTTAGTCAAAGCGGCACTTGAAGGTGCGGTTGAGTGAGAAAACACGTGGTTATCAAATACTGTTTGTATAAACAGAAGGGATTATCACAAAAACATCGGTTTTCCGCAAAAGTGCCCCCTAATTCGTTCTCGTGGCGTGACGGAATTCCAAACGATCGGTAAAGGGAGTTACCCGCACGCCCTGCACTCCTGCGGCAAAGCCAAAGGTGCGCGGTGCCACTGTGAGCGGCACGGCAGGGCAAAGGTCGTGCAACAGCAATTCTGCCGCCTGCCAATCGGCAAGAGAGGCCGCGGTGGCGAGTGCGCTTTCAAAGGCGGCATCCCGTAAACGGGTGCGGTTGTGGGTCGCACTCTCCCCCGCAAACAGAGCCAGCGCATCGGCGGGAGAGTCGCTTTGTGCCGTCTGCGGCGCGATGGCAACGGTGTAGTTACCCGCCGTCAAGCGGGCGGATAACCCTGCGGGTGCGACTTGTTCGATCGACAGATATACCCCCAGATGTTTTTGCCACGACTGTGCGATATACTGTGCCAGACGAAACGCGTTCTCCCCCTCTTCGCACAACAAGGTGAGTGCGGGAACGGCGGTCACACCCGCCGCGTTCAGTGCCGCGGCAAAGGCGGCGCGGTCAACGACGGTTTCTCTGGGGGGTAAGTTGTTGGAATACGGTTTTCCGTCCACGGAAGCGGCGGGAGAAACGAACGAGGCGGTCGGCGCGGTGAGCCACGGCGTCACCGTTTGCCAGTCCACGGCATCGCGGAACGCGCGGCGCACCGCCGCCGTGTTAAAGGGGAGGACCGTGGTGTTAAACCACAGATACTGCAAGGTGTCCGCCACCGTGACGGTAGAAAGGTCGGTGGTTTCGTTCAGTCGGCAGACGTCCAGCGTGCCGTCTGCGAGGGCGGCGGCGGTCTGCTCCGCTCCGATCACAAAACGCACGGCTGACGGTGCGATCTGTGCAACGGCGTGGTAGCCTTCGTGGCGGTACAGCAACAGCGAGCGCCCGTGTTCCCACCGCTTCAGCAAAAACGGTCCGTTGGTAACCAGCGTGTCACCTTCCATGCCGTACGCCCCGCCCGAGGCGGTGAAAAAGTCGCGGCGGCAGGGATACCACCCGCCGTCAGCGATCCGTGACAAAAACGCGGCATCCGCCTCGTGCAGAGTGACCTGCACGGTGGTGTCGTCGGCGGCGACCACCGCGCTTACTTTCGCAAAAACGGGACTTTGTGCCGTTCGTTCATAGCCGAAAACGAAATCGTCCGCCGTCACGGCAACGCCGTCGCTCCACAGCGATTTCTTCAGCGAAAACGTGTAGCCGCATCCATCGTCCGACACGGTCCATTCGGCGGCGGCGGGCAGGATCTTTCCGTCCTCACGGCGGCAGAATCCTTCAAACAGCGCTTCGGCCACCGTGCGGGCGGCGTCGTCTGCCGCCGTCTGCGGGTCCAGCGTGGTCGGCTCGCCCGACAAAGGAAAGCGAAAACTCGCCCCCTCGTCTTTGCGGCAGGCGGAAAGCCCGCCGAGCAAGGCCAAAACACACAATAAGGCAAGTAAGCGGCGCATTATACGTCATCCTCAAAGTGCAGGACGGTATGGTCACACACCACGCCGATCTTATCGCGCAGTGCCAAAAAATCGGCAAACGCTTCGGGCTTTTGGTTGGGATTACGCAGCAGAGCGGCCGGATGCAGGGTCGCCATCATTAAGGTGCCGTTCTTTTCGAAAAACTGCCCGTGCTGACGGGTGACTTTAAAATCGGGGTCGATCAGTCGGCAGGCCGCCACCCGCCCCAAACACACGATGATCTTTGGGCGGAGCAGGGCGGTCTGTGCACGCAGCCAGTCGATACACGCCTCTTGCTCCTCGGGTAGGGGATCGCGATTTTGCGGCGGACGGCATTTCACCATATTGGCAATATAGATGTTGCGGCGGCGGGAGAGCCCCACCGCGGCAAGCATGGTATCGAGCAGTTTGCCCGCGCGGCCGACAAACGGCTCGCCCTGCTCATCTTCGTTGGCACCGGGGCCCTCACCGATAAACAGCACCTCTGCATCGGGGGCACCCACGCCGAACACCACGTTTTTGCGGGTATCTGCCAGCCCGCAACGGCGGCAATTTTTGCACTGTTGTTCCAATTCTTCCCATGTTTTTGCCAATTTTTCCACGACCTTTCCGAAAATGTCGAAAACCTCTTGCAAAAAACGCCGAAACGGCGTACAATAGCCTTGTAAATTTACATAAAGGAGTGCTTAACTTATGTCGAAACCCATTTTGGTTGAAACCTCGGCCCGTCACATCCACGTGTCTGCGGCGGATCTCGAAACCCTGTTCGGTGCGGGTTACACCCTCACCCCCAAAAAGGACTTGTCCCAGCCCGGTCAGTTCGCCTGTGAAGAGCGTGTGGACGTCGTCGGCCCGAAGCGCACCATCAGCGGTGTGTCCATCCTCGGCCCTGTCCGTCCTGCCACGCAGGTGGAACTTTCTTTGACCGACGCCCGTTCGATCGGCGTGGCGGCTCCCGTTCGTGAGTCGGGTGACACCGCGGGTTCGGGTGCGTGCAAACTGGTCGGCCCGAAGGGCGAAGTGGAACTCGCCGAAGGCGTGATCGTGGCGAAGCGCCACATTCACATGACCCCCGAAGATGCCGCCGAGTACAATTGCGTGGACAAAGAGATCGTGTCGGTCAAAGTGGAAAGCGACGGCCGCTCGCTCGTGTTCGGCGACGTGGTGGCGCGTGTTCATCCCAACTTCTCGCTGGCGATGCACATCGACACCGATGAGGCGAATGCCGCCGGCGGTGTGAAGGAAGGCACCATCATTAAGTAATATACCACACAAACCGTATATGTGCAAGCAAAAGCGGAGAAAAGCAGCGGGCTTTTCTCCGCTTTTTGACTCGTTTTACGCGGCTTTAAAGAGAGAGAACGCTTGCTTTTATTCGGTTGAGCACTCCTAATCGGCGAAATTCCTTGTAAAAACGCAGAAAAAACCATAAAAATTTTTTATTTTTCGCATTTTTTCGGTTGAGAAACCGTCACATATAGTATATAATACAAAATGAGAAGAAATGTCCGCTTTGCGGCAACAAAGAAAGAGGAGAGAAAACTATGTTTACAAGAGATATCGGCATTGACCTCGGTACGGCGAACACGTTGGTCTATGTGCGCGGTAAAGGTATCGTTAATCGTGAACCGTCGGTGGTGGCACTCGATGAACGCAACAAAAGCGTGAAGGCGGTGGGTGCCGCGGCCAAAAAAATGATCGGCCGTACCCCCGGTTCCATCAGCGCGGTGCGCCCGCTCAAGGACGGCGTGATCGCGGATTTTGACGTGACTTCGGAAATGTTGCGCTATTTCATCAAGCAGGTGGTACGCACCTCCTTTTTCTCCCGTCCGCGCCTGCTCGTGTGCATTCCCTCCGGCGTGACCGAAGTGGAACGCCGCGCGGTGGAAGAAGCGGCGTGTGAAGCGGGGGCCAAAATGGTACTGCTGATCGACGAGCCGATGGCGGCGGCGATCGGTGCCGGCTTGCGGGTGGAAGATCCCGCGGGCTGTATGGTGGTGGATATCGGCGGCGGCACCTCCGAAGTGGCGGTCATTTCGTTGGGCGATATCGTGAACAAGTGCTCGGTGCGTACCGCGGGTGACGATTTCGATGAAGCCATCATTTCCTACATCAAAAAGAAATACAATCTGCTGATCGGTGAGCGCACCTCGGAGGAGATCAAAATAAACATCGGTTCCGCTTTCCCGTATGAGGACGAGGACGCCATGGAAGTGAAAGGCCGCAATCTGCTTGACGGTCTGCCCAAAAGCATTACCATCGCCTCGAGCGAAGTGCGTGAAGCGTTGGCCGACCCCATTGGAGCGATCGTGGATGCCATTCGCTTTACGCTGGACAGTACCCCGCCGGAACTGGCGGCGGATATCATTGACAACGGCATTATGCTGACGGGCGGCGGCGCGTTGCTGCGCGGTCTGGACACCCTTATCAGCCGCGAGACCGGTATTACGGTGCATATTGCGGAAGATCCGTTGGATTGCGTGGCAATGGGTATCGGCAAATGCTTGGATGAAGGCAAAGTGGAGATGTTCAGTTCCCGTCAGGGCCGGTATTGATCCTTACGCAGTTTGAGTTAAGGAGGTGTGTCGCGAGTGAAGGAATTTTTAAAGAGCATAGCCTTTCGGGTGCTGGTCCTTGTGGCGGCACTCCTCGTTGGTATGATGGTATACGCCGCCTCTGTGGGCGGCGTTTCCACCCTGCCCGAAACGGTGGTGGGATTGGTGGTAACGCCGCTGCAGTCGCTTGCCGCCGCGGTCGGCGACGGGTTTGACCGTTTTGTTGGGTTGTTTACCGACGGCGGTGCTCTGCGGCGCGAAAACGAGGCGTTGCAGACAGAGGTGAATTCCCTGCGCGAACAGCAGGTGGAACTGGATGAGTTACGCCGTCAAAACGAGTTGTACCGCGATTATTTGGAACTGAAAGAGCAGCACCCCGACTATCGGTTTGCGGATGCCCGCGTGATCGCGCTGGATCCTGCGGGCAGTTACGGTAACTTCACCATCAATCGCGGCACCCTTGCGGGGGTCAAGGCGGGTAATTCGGTCATCACCCCCGACGGTATGGTCGGTGTGGTGTACGAGGCGTCGGCCACGTCCGCGAAGGTACGCACCATCTTGGATCCGCAAGCACCCGTCAGTGTGTATGTGAGCCGCACCCGCGACAACGCCATTACGGGCAATACGGCGGCACTCGCCGCCGAAGGCCTGTTGCGCGTGGAACGGTTTGATCGCACGGCCGGTGCGGCGGTCGGCGATATGCTGGTCACTTACGGCGGCAGTAACTATCCGGCGGGTCTGTTGGTGGGAAAACTGGAATCGGTGTACGCCGAATCGGACGGACTTTCGCTTTCGGCCACCGTGCGCCCGTTTGCGGATATTGCGCGCGTGTCGGATGTGTTTGTCATTGTCGGTTTCGGCGACGATGCGGAGGAGTGACGTATGGCAAAGGTGAAACGACATCGCACCGAGTCGCCGCATCTGCGCTTGAACAGCCGCACCGCGGAGTGTTTGGCCTACGGGCTGTTGATCCTGCTGTTGGGCGTGTGGCAGCTTTCGCCGCGCGGCTGGCCCGCGGTGTGCGGCGGACGGCCCTTGTTGTTGGTGCCGTTGGTGGTTGCCGTTGCGATGTTTTCCGGCCCCGTGGGCGGGGCTGCGGCAGGGGTTGCCGCCGGTGTGTTGTGGGGTTTGTTTTCCGAAGCGCTGTTTGGGTTTCACGCGCTGATGTTGATGTTGCTCGGTTGTGCGGTGGGTCTGCTCGTGCGCTTGTTGCTTCGCAACAACGCCCTGTCGGCGTTGCTGTTGTGCGGCGGCGGTACGGCGGTATACGCACTGGCCGATTGGCTGTGCAATTGCGTGCTGCCGCATCCCGACGGCGCGTTGCTGTTGTTGTGGCGCACCGTATTGCCGAATACGGTATACACGTTGGTGCTGTGCCTTCCGTTATACGGGGTGGTGCGCGGTATCACAAAATTGCTGAAAAACCGTGAACGTGTAAACTAAAAAAGGAGACGGCCGAGGTATGGATATACAAAAACAAAATAATACCCCCATATCCGTGCGGCGGCTGATCGCCTTGGTTTTGCTGTTTGTGGTGGTGTTTTTGGGGTTTGCGGTGCGTCTGTATCGCGTGCAGATCACCGAACACGCCTTTTATCGCGAACAAGCGCGCGGCGGCGCGACCTTGACGTTGCCCGTTGCGGCATCGAGGGGGGAGGTTTTAGACCGCGACTTATCCCCGCTGGTTGCCAACTCCACCGCCTATGCCGTAGTGCTGGATTACAACTATTTTCCCGCCGGCACCGACGAGGCGGCGCGCACCTGCCAAAATCGGGTGATACGGGCGCTGACCGATCTGCTGACGGCACGGGGCGAGGAGTGGAACGATACTCTCCCGATCAGCGAGAGCGCGCCGTATGCGTTTTTAGAGGGGCGCGATACCAGTGTGGCGGAACTCAAGCGCAAACTGCGGTTGGCGGAGTACGCCACGGCGGATAACTGTATGGCGGCACTTTGCCGCCGCTACCTTTTGGAGGGGTATACCCCTGCCGAGCAACGCGTGCTTGCGGGGATACAGTATGAGATGGAGGTGCGCGAATTCAGCGCGTTTACGCCGTACGTGTTTTCGTCGGCGGTGTCCAAAGAAACGTCCTATCTCATCAGTGAAAACACCGTGGATTTCGCGGGTGTGGAGATACAGACCGCCGCACGCCGCGATTACGTGGCGGGGCGCACCGCGGCGCACATGCTCGGTACGGTCGGCCCCATATATGCGGAAGAATACGCCGCGTTGAAAGAGAAAGGATACGCCCTGAACGATACGCTCGGCAAGAGCGGCGTGGAAGCGGCGTTTGAAGAGGTGCTGCGCGGCACGGCGGGTAAACGCGTGTTGGTAAAAGACGCCGACGGCGTGGTTATCGATGCGTATGAACAGGAAGCACCCGTACCGGGCGATACGGTAGTGCTCACGCTGGATGCCGCCTTGCAGACGGCGGCACAACAGGCGCTCGCGGAAAAGGTGGCCGAAATGCGCGCCTTGCCCGCCACGTCGGGAGGCAAGTTTTTGAACAACGGCCACGACACGGCGAGCGGGTCGGTGGTGGTGTTGGACGTGACAAACGGCGGTGTGCTGGCCGCCGCTTCGTGGCCCGACTACGATCTGTCCGCTTACACGGCGGAATACGCGAACCTGTTGAAAGATCCCGATAAACCGCTGTTTAACCGCGCGCTGAACGGTGCATTTGCCTGCGGTTCCACCATGAAACCCGGCGTGGCGATGGCGGCACTGAATGAAGGGGTCATCACCGCGAACAGCACCTTCACCTGTCGCTATGCGTACAATCGCTTTTCCGCGAGCGGGCTGACACTTCACTGTATGGGACGACACGGCAGTATCGGCACCGTCACCGCCTTGCAGAAATCCTGCAACATCTTCTTTTACGATACGGGATTGGCACTGGGGATCGACACGATGAATCGGTATTCGTCACAGTTTGGCTTGGGTGAAAAGACCGGTATCGAGATCGGTGAGGCGAGCGGGGTGTTGGCGGGGCCTGCACACAGTGCGGCTGTGGGCAAAACGTGGATGCCGGGCGATACGGCAGGTGCGGCGATCGGCCAGTCGGATAATCTGTTTACCCCCAT
Organism: Oscillospiraceae bacterium; assembly: GCA_015065865.1. Classification (GTDB taxonomy): domain Bacteria; phylum Bacillota; class Clostridia; order Oscillospirales; family Acutalibacteraceae; genus SIG588. The sequence continues at coordinate 16,343 of SVPM01000022.1, forward strand.
TCAGTTGGCAACCTACGCCATGACGTTGGCCAACGACGGTGTGCGTTACAAGACCCACCTGTTACATGGTTTGTTGGGGTATGACGGCCGTATGAAAAGCGATTATGAACCGCAGATCGCCGCACAGTTGTCGCTTTCCGAGGAGGCGATCGATACGGTGCGAAAAGGTATGGTGGCGGTGGCCGCTTCGGGCACGGCTTCACGGTATTTCCGCAACACCCCCTACACGGTAGCGTGTAAAACGGGTACCGCACAGGTGGGGAGCAATCGCAGTGACCACGGTGTGTTTATTGCGTATGCACCCGCCGAAGCACCGCAGGTGGCGATGGCGGTGGTGCTGGAAAACGGCACGTCGGGGGCTTCGGTGGCGGTGGCGCGCCGTGTATTGGACGCCTATTTCAACGCCGCGGGGGACGACGTGGCGGACGCGCCGTTCGGCGAATTGCTGCCGTAGGGTGAGCAGTCAAATTCGAACCCGCCTAAACTGGTATAATTCCGACGCTTTTCGGCTTGTCGTCGGTGGCAGGCGACATATTTCTAGTTTTGAGGCAAACTATCACTGAAAATTATCTTTTGCAGGCGCAAAGAGTTCGACTCTCGCCAGCCTAAGCCGGCGAGTATTTTAACAAAGCCGTATGCGGGCGCGGTGTATTTTTATATTTTTTAAGAAAAAACACGAAAAACAGTTTACTAACACGAATTTTTGTGATACAATAACCGCAGAGTGCGGTAGTAGCCGACAAAGAACGGAGGGAGCGTATGGGCCGAATCGCGGTGGTGACGTCGGGAAAGGGCGGCGCCGGAAAATCCACGGTGTCCGCAGGGCTTGGTTACGCTCTCGCCGCAGCAGGTGCTAAAGTCCTGTTGGTGGACGGCGATGCGGGTCTTCGCAGTTTGGATCTGATGCTCGGTGTCGGACAGGACATCGTGTTGGACCTTTCGGACATTTTTGCCGGCAACTGCGAACCGCTTCGTGCGGTATATCCGTCGGGCTTCAACCCGAACCTGTCGCTGTTACCCGCACCCGCCCGCTTGGAAGGACTGTGTTCTCCGCACGATCTCAAACGTCTGTGTCGCGGTTTTGCACGGCTGTACGATTTCGTGCTGATCGACTGTCCCGCCGGCACCGGTACGGGGTTTGAAACGGCGATCGCGGCGGCGGACACGGCGTTGGTGGTCACCACACCCGATCTCATTTGTGCACGGGATGCCGGTTTGGTGGCGGACCTGCTGGAGGAGGCAGAGGTGCCTGCACGTCTGGTCATCAACCGCGTGAGAGTAGCCCCTGTTTTGCAGGGGAAGATGCCGGATCTCGACACCATTATCGACACGGCAGGGGTGCAGCTGATCGGCGTGATCCCCGAGGACGAACAACTGACCATAGCGGTAGCCAACGGCCGACCGTTGCCGGACAGCGGCATAGCCGCCGCCTGTTTTCGCAACATCGCCCGCCGCTTTTGCGGCGACGAAGTGCCGTTGCTCCCGTTGCAAAAAATGTGATTTTCACGGAAAAGGAGAAATAAGTTATGAACATTGCATTGATTGCTCATGATGCCAAGAAAGAATTGATGGTACAATTCTGCATCGCGTATTGCGGTATTCTCAGCCGCCACAATCTGTGCGCGACCGGAACGACGGGAAAACTCGTTTCCGAAGCGACCGGCTTGAATATCACTCGTTATATGAGCGGCTCGCAGGGCGGCAGTCAGCAGATCGCGGCGCGTGTGGCGTGCGATGAGATCGACTTGCTTCTCTATTTCCGCGACCCGCTCACGGTGAAAGCCAACGAACCGAACGAGGCGGATATGCTTCGCCTGTGTGATGTACGCAGTATCCCCGTGGCAACCAACATCGCCACGGCGGAGGTGCTCATTCACGGTCTGGAACGCGGCGACCTCGACTGGCGCGAGATCGTGCGGGACGGCGGCATGTAAAACGGAAAAACATGAGGGGGCGGACAAGCGGTCTGCCCCCTACATTTCGTAAAAGAGAGGACGAACACAACATGGCAATTCTCACAAAAGCGCCGCGCGGCACGCAGGACGTCCTGCCTTCGCAAAGTGCACGGTGGCAGTACGTGGAGCAGACCGCGCTGTCGGTGGCCAAAAATTTCGGCTACCGTGAGGTACGCACACCCGTGTTTGAACACACGGAACTGTTTCATCGTTCGGTAGGCGAAACCACCGACGTTGTGCAAAAAGAGATGTATACGTTTGAGGACAAGGGCGGCCGTTCGATCACCCTGCGTCCCGAAGGCACGGCCGGTGCGGCGCGTTGCTTGCTCGAACATAGTTTGAACAACGAGGCACTGCCTGTCAAGGTGGCGTATCTCACCTCTTGCTATCGCTATGAAAAGCCGCAGGCAGGCCGCTTGCGTGAATTCCACCAGTTCGGTGTGGAGTGTTTCGGTGCTGCCGAACCGCAGGCCGATGCGGAAGTGATCGCGTTGGCGCGCGGCGTGTTGGAAATGCTGAACGTCACGGGGGTGAGTTTGCACATCAACTCCATCGGTTGTCCCACCTGCCGTGCGGAATATCACAAGGCGCTGAAGGCGTATTTCACTTCCCACGAAGAGACGCTGTGCGAAACCTGCCGCGGTCGTTTGGAGCGCAATCCTATGCGTATTTTGGATTGCAAGTCCCCCGTGTGCGGCGCGATCGCAAAGAAGGCGCCCGTGATGGTGGATTACCTGTGCGACGACTGCCGTGACCATTTCACGGCGGTGCAGAATTGCCTTACCGCGGCGGAGATCCCGTTTGAATTGGATACCGGTATCGTGCGCGGTCTGGATTACTACACCCGCACGGTGTTTGAATTTGTGTCGGACGCGCTGGGCGCGCAGGCGGTGGTCTGCGGCGGCGGTCGTTACGACGGCTTGATCGAAGAACTCGGCGGTCCGCACACCCCGTCGCTCGGTTTTGGTATGGGTGTGGAACGCCTGTTGATGGTGATGGATGCGGTGGGCGCGCCCTTCCCGCAGGAAGAAGGCCCCGAAGTGTATCTCGCGCCGATGGGTGCGGCGGCGGTGGCGCGTTGCTTTGCCGTGGCGGATGGGCTTCGTGCCGGCGGCGTCGCGGTGGAGACCGATCTGTGCGGCCGCGGCCTGAAAGCACAAATGAAATACGCCGATAAGATCGGCGCACGTTACGTTATCGTGGTGGGCGACAACGAATTGGAAAGCGGCCGCGTGCAACTGAAAGATATGAAAAACGGCACGAGCGAGGAAGTTGCGCTGGATGACAGCTTGTATACCACGCTGTGCCAAAAAGCGAACGACCGCCGCTTGGCCGATCTCACCGATCTGTTCGGCGAGATGGCCATGGGCGGCGATAACGGCGACAGCACGGCGTTGTTCGGCGGGCTGTTCGGCAAGACGGAATAACAGGGGGTAGTTTTATGGAAACGATTCAAGGCTTGAAACGCACCAACTATTGCGGTGAACTGCGTGCGGCGGACGAAGGGCGCGAAGTCACTCTGTTCGGCTGGGTGCAGCGCCAGCGCGATCTCGGTCAACTGATCTTTGTGGATCTGCGCGACCGCACGGGTATCGTGCAGTTGGCGTTTGACGAAGCGACCGACCGTGATATTTTCGACAAAGCGTTCACCTTGCGTTCGGAGTATGTGGTGGCGGCACGCGGTACGGTGCGTATTCGTTCTTCCAAAAACCCCGAACTGCCCACCGGCGACATTGAGATCGCGGTGTGCGAACTGCGTTTGCTCAACAAAGCGGAAACGCCTCCGTTTGAAATCGTGGAAAACTCCAACACGGCGGAACTCACCCGTTTGAAGTATCGCTATCTTGACCTGCGGCGCCCCGACCTGCAGCGCAATCTGTTGATGCGTCACCGCATTGCGAAGGTCACCCGTGATTATTTTGACAGCCAAGGGTTCATTGAACTGGAGACCCCGATGCTGATCAAGTCCACCCCCGAAGGGGCGCGTGACTTCTTGGTGCCCTCTCGCGTGCATCAAGGCGAATTTTATGCATTGCCCCAGTCCCCGCAGTTGTACAAGCAGTTGTCGATGGTGGCGGGATTTGATCGGTATATTCAGCTTGCGCGTTGCTTCCGTGACGAGGACCTGCGTGCAGACCGTCAGCCCGAATTCACCCAGATCGATATGGAAATGTCTTTTGTGGACGTGGAGGACGTGCTGGCCATCGGCGAAGGCTTTATGAAGACCTTGTTCAAACAGGTGCTGGACGTGGATATCCCCTTGCCGCTGCCTCGCTTGTCGTATAACGAGGCGATGGCGCGCTTTGGCTCGGATAAGCCGGACGCCCGTTTCGGCATGGAGCTGATCGACTTGAGCGAAGCGGTCGCGGGTTGCGGTTTCGGCGTGTTTACCTCCGCGCTCGAAGCAGGCGGTACGGTGCGTTGCATCACCGCAAAGAACGCCGTGACCACCCTCACCCGCAAAGAGGTGGATAAACTCACCGAAATGGTGCGCGGTATCGGTGCGAAGGGTCTTGCGTGGGCGCGCTGGACCGCCGACGGCGTGGCATCCTCCTTCGGCAAGTTTATGAGCGAAGAGGAAATGACCCGTTTGCTCACCGCCGCGGGTGCCGAAGAGGGCGACGTGGTGCTCATCATTGCGGACAAGACCCGTGTGACTCTCCCCGTGCTCGGTGCGCTGCGCTTGGCGGTGGCGGAAAAACTGGGAATTGAGCGCAAGGGATACCATCTGTTGTGGATCACCGAATTCCCCTTCTTCGAGTGGAATGACGAGACCGAACAGTACGATGCGATGCACCATCCCTTTACCTCCCCCCTCGATGAGAGCATCCCCTATCTGGATTCCGAACCCGACAAGGTGTATGCTAAAGCCTACGACTTGGTGCTCAACGGCGTGGAGCTGGCGAGCGGTTCGATCCGTATTACCGACCCCGACCTGCAAGCGAAAATGTTCCGCGCACTCGGTCTTTCGGACGAAGAGGCAGCAGAGAAGTTCGGCTTCCTCACCAACGCGTTCCGTTTTGGTGCCCCCCCGCACGGCGGTATGGGTATCGGCCTCGACCGTTTGGTGATGCAGATGTTGGAGGCGGACACGTTGCGTGACGTGATCGCGTTCCCGAAGGTGCAGAATATGACCGAGCCGATGACCGATTGCCCCGCCCCTGTGGATGCGGTGCAGTTGCTGGATCTGGGATTGGTAGTTAAGACGGAGGAAAAGAATGGCTAAGATTCAAATGACCACGCCGCTCGTCGAGATGGACGGCGATGAGATGACCCGTATTCTCTGGAAAGAGATCAAAGAACAACTGATCTGCCCGTTCGTGGATCTGAAGACGGAGTATTATGACCTCGGTCTGCCCCACCGCGACGAAACGGCCGACCAAGTGACGGTGGATGCGGCCAACGCTATTAAAAAGTACGGCGTGGGCGTAAAATGCGCCACCATCACGCCCAATGCCCAGCGGGTGGAAGAATATAACCTGCACGAGATGTGGAAAAGCCCCAACGGCACCATCCGTGCGATGTTGGACGGCACCGTGTTCCGTGCCCCCGTGTTGGTGGATGGCGTGCACCCCAACGTGAAAACGTGGAAACAGCCCATCACCCTCGCGCGTCACGCCTACGGTGACGTATACAAGAACAGCGAGATCGCGGTGGACGGTCCCGCACTGGCGGAGATCTGCGTGACCTATCCCGACGGCCGTGTGGAGCGCCGCCCCATTCACGAATTTAAAGGTTCCGGCATCATTCAAGGTATGCACAACACCGACGCCTCCATTCGCAGTTTTGCGCGTGCGTGCTTTACCTACGCGCTGTCGCTGGGTCAGGATATTTGGTTCTCCACCAAGGATACCATTTCCAAGGTGTATGACCATCGCTTTAAGGATATCTTTGCCGAGGTGTATGAAAACGAGTACAAGGCGCGGTTCGAAGCGGCCGGCATTGAATATTTTTACACCCTTATTGACGATGCGGTTGCGCGCGTGATCCGTTCGGACGGCGGGTTCATTTGGGCGTGTAAGAATTACGACGGCGATGTGATGAGCGATATGGTCGCGACGGCGTTCGGTTCGCTCGCGATGATGACCAGCGTGCTCGTTTCGCCCGACGGCAAGTACGAGTACGAGGCGGCGCACGGCACCGTGACCCGCCACTATTACCGCCACTTGAAAGGTGAGGAAACCTCTACCAACCCCGTCGCCACCATTTTTGCGTGGTCGGGTGCGTTGCGTAAGCGCGGCGAGATGGATGGGCTTTCCGACCTGTGCGCGTTTGCTGACAAACTCGAAGCGGCGACCGTCGGCACCATCGAGAGCGGTGTGATGACCAAAGATCTCATCGGTCTTTCCACCCTGCCGAATAAACAGGGCGTGAACACTATGGCGTTTTTGAACGCGATCGCTACCCGCCTCGGTGATATAATGTAATGTACGAGGAGATCAAAGCGTTTTTGCCGCCTGACCGTGAAGGGCCGCTGGTGCTGGAAATGAGCGGCATTTCCTACTGTGACGGCACCTATCGCATTACCCGTTCGCGCGAAAGCCGAACGTGTGTGATGGAATACGTGGTGAAAGGCCGCGGCACCATCACGATAGAGGGACGATCCTATAGCGCGTCGGCGGGGGACGTATACGTCATTCCGCCCGAAACCGATCACACCTATTATTCCTCGGCGGATGATCCGTGGATCAAGATCTTTTTCAACGTGCACGGTTCTTTGCCGCGCACGTTGCTCAAAGCGTATGGCTTGTGGGGGCGGGTGGTGTTCCCCGCACGGGAAATGATGCCGCTGTTTTTGCAGTTTTACCGTATGGCACAAAGCGGGCAACTGCACGATGAGGTGATCGCCCCCTGCACGCTCAAACTGCACGAGATCGTACAGCGATTGGGTGCGCTTACGGGGGAGGAGGCCGCCGTGTCGGGCGAGGCGTATTGCCTTAAAAACCGCTTGGACAGCCGCTTGGACGGAAACGTTACGGTGGAGGAGTTGGCAGAGGCGATCCACCGTTCAAAAGATTACGTTATCAAATTGTTTCGGCGAGAATTCGGGCAAACACCCCACGCCTATCTTCTTCGCCGCAAAATGGAGATGGCGCAGGGATTGCTTCACGACACCCACCTTTCGGTCGCACAGGTTGCGGCGGCGGTGGGGTACGACGACCCGCACTATTTCTCCAACGCCTTCAAAAAGCATACGGGGGTTTCTCCCGCACGGTTTCGAAAAGCGGAGTAATATATAATAAGGTATATATAAAACTGACCTCACGGAGTTTCCGTGAGGTCGGTTTTGTTTTCAGCAGGTAAGTTGATCGGCCCGTGGGTTTCTTCAAATGTGTGAATGCATTGGCGCAGAAGATAGAGGATCTGTCCGTTGGCTGATCGCCCTTCGTATTTCGCAATGTAGTGCAACTTGCCGTGTAGCGTGGGGTCGGTCTCAATACCTAAAAGTTTATTGTTCTTGTTTCTCATAAAAACCACCGAAATCTTAATATAAGTATACCAAATATAGGAGGGTGAAGTATGCGTTGTACATTTTTGGGTCATAAGGATACGCCGCAAAATATAGCAAACCTTTTGCGTGCGCTGCTTATGCGCTTGATAGCGGAAAGTAAAGCGGATGACTTTTATGTGGGGGATCAAGGCGGTTTTGATGGTGTGCCTATCGCGTGATATGTGAGTTGTATGAGCAATATCCGCATATCCGCTGTACGGTGACGGCGTTGGGCAAAGAAAAAACTTCTTGTTCGCGGCATAGGCGGCGAGCGAAACCGCAAAGGGGTTCAACTCTCGCCAGCCTAAGCTGCTGCAACGGGCGGATTGTGTGATAACCTATACCGTGCGGCACGATAGTGAGGAGGCAAAATTGGAAGGGATGGCACGCAGAGAGGGTAAACGCGTGATCCATTTGGCAAGTGAGGATGTGTTTTGGTGAGGGTTCGTACAGACCCCACCCCCATAACTTGTGCCCGAAAACCCCCGCACCACAACAACTTGCGCCGTGAAAAATTTTTTAAAAAATTTTTAAAAAACCCTTGCAATTTCAAGGGATATGTAGTATGATTACAAGGCACGCGTATGCAAATATAGGGGAATTTTGCCCATTTTTGCTGCGTTTGCAGACTGCACGATATGCGATGATGCGGGAGGTTGCGACCGGTACGGTCGGTTTTTCCGCGGAGTATGTCCGATTTTAAACCGGGCGACAAGTAATAAACTGCAAGGAACGGCC
>SVPM01000023.1 GCA_015065865.1 Oscillospiraceae bacterium
AGGCCACTTGACCAACGGGCCGTAAATGGTGCACCATCAGGGACTCGAACCCGGGACACCCTGATTAAGAGTCAGGTGCTCTACCAACTGAGCTAATGGTGCGTATTTCGTAAACCGCTTGACTATAATACACTATCCGCACCCGATTGTCAAGAGAAATTTTTAATTTTTTCAAAATTTCTTTCCAAGTGTAGTTTTGCCCTGCTCTTTCGATATATTCACCGATTACTCATCAACCATTCGGCGGCACGAACGCCGTCCGCCGCGGCAGACATGATACCGCCCGCATAACCCGCACCTTCGCCGCAGGGATACACCCCGCGCACCGCGCTTTGTCCCGCGTCGTCTCGCCACATACGCACAGGGGACGACGAGCGGGACTCCACCCCCGTAAGCACCGCATCGGGGCGATCAAATCCTGCCAACTTGCGCCCGAGCAACGGCAACGCACCGCAAAGCGACTCTGACACAAAAGGCGGCAAACATTCGCGCAGATCACACAACGTCACACCCGGTCGGTAAGAGGGAAGCACGTCACCGAGTACGCGGCTCGCACGCCCCGCCGTAAAATCACCCACCAACTGTGCGGGTGCCCGATATCCGCCGCCGCCGAGGCGATAGGCCGCCCGTTCCATCTGTCGTTGCAAAGCGAACCCTGCCAGCACGTCGTCCGAGCCAAGATCCTCGGGGTTGACCCCGACCAACAGGGCACTGTTGGAATTGCGAGCATCGCGCGCAAACTCACTCATTCCGTTGACCGCCACGGCGCCCTCCTCGGACGCCGCCGCCATCACCACGCCGCCGGGGCACATGCAAAACGTATATACACCGCGTCCGTCCGGCCCCGTTACATTTAATTTATAATCCGCCGCCGAAAGCGCGGGATGTCCTGCAAAACGCCCATACTGTGCACGGTCGATCATTTCGCGCGGATGCTCGATACGCACCCCCACGGCAAACGGTTTTTGCCCCATCGGCACACCGCGGCGATGAAGCATCGCCACCGTATCCCGTGCACTGTGCCCGATCGCAAAAACGGCACGCGTGCAAGGGAGGATCTGTTCCCCCGCAGGGGTTTTCACCGTGAGTGCCGTGAGCGCGCCGTTTTGCACCGTCACATCGGTCACGCACCAACCAAACCGCACCTCACCGCCAAGCGAGAGCAACTCCTCCCGCATGCGGCGCACCGCGCCGCAAAGACGGTCGGTTCCCATGTGCGGTTTCGCCTGCCACAAGATATCGGGGCAATCCCCCGCACGCGCCAACTCCTCCAACACGAAACGACACCGCGCATCTTTGATGCCGGTGTTCAATTTGCCATCCGAAAACGTGCCCGCACCGCCTTCGCCGAACTGCACGTTGCATTCGGTATCCAGTTCGCCCGCCGTACACAATCTTTCCACCTTTCGGCGGCGAGTATCCACGTCCTGTCCGCGTTCCAGCAACAGAGGCCGCCACCCCGCACGGGCGAGCACCAACACGGCAAACAGACCCGCCGGCCCGCTCCCCACCACCACGGGCGGCAAGCCACGGTCGGCAGGGGCGGCTTCAGGAAGATAGACCGTCGGTGTCACCACCGCGGCATCCCGACATTTTTGTGCAACGTTCGCCTCGTTCCCCTTCAGAGATACGTCCAATGTCGCCTTGAAACAAACCGCATCCTTTTTGCGGGCATCCACCGCCCGTTTATACAGTGTGCACGCAGTCACCTGCGACACGGCAACACGGAGCGCTCTTGCCGCCGCAGCGGGCAATTGCTCCACGGTATAGTCGAGCGGCAAGGTCACGTTGGTCAACCGAATCATACGCCGCCCCGCCTTTCCGCCAAGATCCCTTTGGCCGCAACGTATGCCGAACTCCACGCCCACTGCAGATTGAACCCGCCGCAATCGCCGTCAATATCCAGCACTTCACCCGCCGCATACAATCCTTTGACACGGCGGGAAGCCATTGTCTGCGGGTCAAACCCCGCTGTAGCGGTACCGCCCGCCGTCACCTGTGCGGCGGCTAACCCTTTGGTGCCGCTGACCGCAAAGGCCCACCCCTTGATCATCGCCGCGATCGCCGCGGCTTCGGACGGGGTGACAGACTCTGCCGTTTGTGTGAGCGACAGACCGCACGCACGTACCACCGTCTGGCCGATGCGTTTATTCAAAAGTCCTGTCAAAAACTCCTCCGTTGTGCGCCCTTTGAGCGCGCGACGGCGCAGGATCTCCTCACGCACCGCTTCGGTCGTCCAATCGGGAAGCAGATCGACCACGGCGGTCATTTCCCCCTGCTTTTTACGTTCCCAATCCCCCACGGCACGGGAAACGGCAAACGCCGCGGGGCCCGACAGGCCGTAATCGCAAAACAGCAATTCCCCCACGCTTTCGGCGACCTGCCGCGCACCGTGCCGCAAGGTCAGCCGCACATCCGCACGCAACCCCTTCACCGCACGCAGGAATTCACTGTCGGCCGCAATTTGAGTCACCGCAGGGAACAGCGGTGTTTTTTCGTGTCCCAGTGCCGCAAGCAGGGCGTATCCGTCGGTCACACCGCCGAGCGAGGGTGAGGCCGCCCCGCCCGCCGTAACCAACACCTGATCCGCCGCAAGCACACCGCCCGCCGTTTCCAACAAAAAGCCGTGCTTCTGCGGACGAACGGCACTCACTGCCGCTTCGGTCACTTCTTCCACCCCGCGGGCGGCACATTCCGCACGCAGTTGTGAAAGCACCGCCGCCGCTTGCTCACACAGCGGATACACCCTGCCGTCCTCCCGCGGACGGCACACCACGCCGATCTCGGCGAAAAACGCCATAGCCGCCGTTGGGGGGAACGCCTCCAACGCCGGCTTGACAAACGATACGTCGCCCCCGTGATAATACGCGGGTGCGGCGTGAATATTACTGATGTTGCAAGTGCCGTTACCGGTTGCCAGCAGTTTGCGCCCCACACGGGGCGCTCTTTCCAGCACCGTTACCGACAACGCGGGACATTCCCGCTTCAAAAAGACCGCCGCCGAAAGGCCCGCGGCACCGCCACCCACAACGGCGACATCGGTTTTCGTTCTCATGGATCAAAACCCGAGCAACGCGGGCAGACCATAGGTGATCGCGGACATAATAAAGCCGGCGATCAACACACCCGCCACGATCGTGGGAAGCGACTTTTTCATCGGCATATCCAGCATTGCCGCTACCAGTGCACCGGTCCAACCACCCGTACCGGGCAACGGGATCGCCACAAAGAGAAGCAAACCAAATACTTCGTATTTTAAGACTTTTTCCTTGTTTTTTTCGGTCTTACGTTCCAACCAATCCGCAACTTTCTTCAGATGCTTCGTACCCTTCAACCAGTTGAAGAACGGACGGATCAGCCACAAAATAAAAGGCAGCGGCAACAAGTTGCCCACCAAACAGATAAAAAATGCTTTGGTAAAATTCACACCTAGCAACGCCGCCGCGATCATACCGCCGCGCAACTCCAAAATAGGGAGCAACGAGATCAAGAAAATGGTCAGTTCTGCGGGGATGGTGTCGCCGAAAAAGGAAACCAGCGCACCGGCAATGCTTTCTGCCATACAAAAACCACCTTATATCATAATGATAGACCCATTATACTCGATTCCGTGCAAACGGTCAAGGGGAAACCGCGCGGAAACCGAAAAAACCGATTGACGGCAACGCGAAAGCGTGGTAAACTGTCTTTTTGGGACATTTCACGGCGAAAGGACGTTTTTTATGAGCACTTCTTCCCGCGGGGCATGGGCTTCCCGCAGCACCTTTATTCTGGCTTCGGTCAGTTCGGCGGTCGGATTGGGCAACGCATGGCGATTTCCCGCACTGTGCGCCAAGCACGGCGGCGGCACCTTTTTGTTTGTGTATCTTCTCGCCATTCTGGCGATGGGTCTGCCGCTGTTGATGATGGAAATCGCCATCGGACGGCGTATGCGCGGCGGTGCCGTGACGGCACTGGGCGGGTTGAACCGCAAGTTTGAGCCGATCGGCTGGGCCGCCACCTCCAACGCGTTCTTCATCGGAACCTATTACGCCGTGGTGTTTGCATGGGTTATTTTAATGATGCTGAACAGCTGGCAGTTTGCACCGCTCACCGGTACCCCTGCCGCGGCGGGAGAATTGTGGACAGACCTTACCCGCACCACCGCCACAACCAGCGGTTATCACATCATTTCGTGGCCGACGGTGGGGTGTTTGCTTTTGGCGTGGGCATGCATTTGGCTGTGTATCCGCAAAGGGACCGATACCATCAACAAAGTGGCCAAATACACCGTGTCGCTCCCCGTGCTGTGCTTGCTTGTGATGGCGGTGAAGGGCGTGACCATGCCGCGTGCGGGGGAAGCACTGCTTCAGCTTTTCGTTCCCGAATGGGCGGAACTGGCCGACCCGAAATTGTGGATCGATGCGTTTTCACAGGTGTTTTACAGCCTGTCGGTGATGATGGCCATCATGGTCGCTTACGGCTCGTTCCTCGACCGCGACAGCAACATCGCGGTGGACGCCGCCATCATTGCCTTGGCGGATCTGTTCATCTCGATCCTCGCCAGCGTGGTGATGTTTACCACCATGTACGGCACAGGCCTTTCGGACAAGGTCGCCTCACTCGGTATGGGCGCCACCTTCAAGGTGTACCCCACCGCCATCGTGTCGCTGACCGAAAGCGGTGTGATCAACGCGTTGTTCGGCTTCGTGTTCTTCTTCTGTCTGTTCACCTTGGCACTCGGCTCGGCCTTTTCCATTTTGGAAGGCGTGTCCACCGCCTTTGCGGATAAATTCCACCTTTCAAAGACCCGCTGCACGGCTGTCTTGTGTGCCGTTTCGGGGGTGATCTCGCTGTTCTTCACCTGCGGCGCAGGTCTTGCGTGGCTGGACGTGGTGGACAACTGGTGCAACTCGTTTAACCTGATTTTGATCGGTATTTTGGAAACGCTTGCCATCGGCTGGGGCTTCAAAACCGCAAAAGTGTTAAAGGAGATCAACCGCAACACAAAATCCTTTCGTATGCCCGCATGGTGGTTCAACACGGCGGTCAAAGTGCTCTCTCCCCTGCTGTTATGCCTGTTTTTCGTGTGGAATCTGGTCACGCTGTTCCAAGGCGGCGGCATTTACGGTGCGGCGGATAACTATTCGTTGCTGTCCAATCTCGTGGGCGGTTGGGGTATGATGGCGGTGGTGTTCCTTTCGGGGTTTGCGGTGCGACTGATCGTGCGTCACAAGGCGAAGAGCGGCTTTGCGGAAACGCAAACCGCGTGGGACGATGCCGAAGAATAATTGCTGTAAGGGCTGTTCGACAACGAACAGCCCTTTTATTTAAAAAAATTTGTTTTTCCCCTTTCTTTTTTCGAAGAGATACGGTATAATAAGGGTATATATAGATTTTTACATACCTCCCGTGAGGAAAGGATGATATTTTTGATCTGGCACAGTGAACCGATCGATGCCGTGCTGGGTGAACTCGGCACCGACCGTGAAGGCGGTCTTACCACCGAAGAAGCCGCCAAGCGGTTGCATCAAAACGGCAACAATATTGTGGATAAACCCGCCGACCACTCGTTTTTACGCACGCTGGGGCGGTTGCTTGCGCGCCCGTCGGTGTGGTTGTTGTTGGCGGTCGCCGCCGTCACGGCGGCTGTTGCCGTGCACAAAACGCTCACCACCTATCGCGAAGGGGATTGGGTAACCCCGCTTTTGATCGCGGTGCTCGCGCTCGTGCGCTGTGTGTTGGTGGCTTTTCGCGCGTGGCGGGCGGAATCGGCACTGCCTTCGATGAAGGCGTTGGCGGCACCGTTGGTGCGGGTGCGGCGTGACGGGGTACAAGCCACCGTATCCGCCGCTTCGCTGGTGGCGGGTGACGTGGTGGAACTCTCTGCAGGAGAACTGGTTCCCGCGGATTGCCGCCTGTTGGAAGCGTTTGAACTCCACTGCGACGAATCCTCGCTGACAGGCGACCCCCTGCCCATCGAAAAGAATGCCGCCGCCACACTCCCTGCGATCGCACCGCTGACCGCGCGCAGCAATATGCTGTATGCCGGCTGTGCGGTGTTGCGCGGGCGAGCCCTCGCGGTGGTCACCGCCACCGCCGAATCCACCGAAGCGGGCAAACACGCCCTGCTGCGGGAAGAAGAAAAGGATGCCGCCCTGCCGATGCAGGCAACGGTGGCGCGCTTGGGTGAAAAACTTGCCGGCCCCGTATTGGCGGGCTGTTTGCTGATCGTGCTGGCGGCGTTGTTTGCAGACGTTAACGTGCTGGAGGCACTGGCGCTCGGTTTTGCGCTGGCCGTGGCGGTACTTCCCGAAGAACTCCCCGCACTCGCCTCCTCGGTGGTGACGGTGGCCGTTCGCAAAATGGCGAAACACGGCGCCGTGGTCTCGCGCCCCTCGGTCACCGAAGAACTCGGACGCACGGCGGTGCTGTGCACCAATAAGACCGGCTCCTTCACACAGAACAATATGACCTTGGTGCGGGCGTACACCGGTGGGCGTATGGTGAAATTGGATCACAACCGCCCCCCCGAAGATCTGCACACCCTCATTCAAATGGCGTCTTTGTGCAGCGGCCGTATCCCCACCGCCACCGAACAGGCGGTGCTGAATTACGCGCGGATGCACGGCACCGATCTTTCGGACCTTGCCGCCTCCTTCCCGCGGTTGGGCGAAATACCGTTTGATGCCGAACGTCGGCGCATGACGGTGGTACATCTGGTGGACGGACGCAATCTGGTGATCTCGATGGGTGCACCCGCCGACCTGTTGCCGCTATGCCGCGATCTTCCCGACGACATTGCCGAAACGGAAGAATTTATGGGTGCAGAGGCTTTGCGTGTGTTGGCGGTAGCCTATCGTACCATTCCCGAAGCACCCACCGAATGTTACGCCGAAGAACTGGAACACGACTTCACCTTCTTGGGGTTGCTCGGCTTGTCCGACCCGTTACACGAAGATATTGATAAGACGGTCCACACCGCGCGCAGTGCCGGTGTGCGTACCGTACTGTTCACCAACGAAAGTCTGCTCACCGCCACGGCGGCGGCGCGCCGTGCGGGGCTGTTGACCGACCGCGATCAAGCGATCGACGGACGTGAACTTGCGGATATGAGCGACGATGCGCTCGCGGCGGTCGCCAAGCGCTGTTGTGTCTATTCCCGCATTTCCCCCGCCGACAAACAACGGCTGGTGGCGATCTGGCAAGAACGCGGATTGCCCGTGTTGGTGACGGGCGAAGGTGCAGAGGATATGCCCGCCTTGCGTGAAGCGGAGATCAGTTGCGGTATGGCGCGCAGCGGTGCCGAGATCGCCACCTCTACCGCCGACTTGGTGCTGACCGACGACCGTTTCTCCACACTGGTGAATACCGTATGTGCGGGGCGCACCGTCTTTATCAACCTGCGTAAAACGGTGGGCATCCGTTTGGCGCACCTGTTCTCACTGATGCTGACGGTTCTGCTCTCGCTGTTGCTGTTCGGCACTTCGCCGCTTTCCCCCGCCGCCCTGTTGTGGGTGGGCGGTGTGTCCTCGATGTTTCTCACGGCGGCACTGGGGCGTGAGGCGGCACAGCACGACACGATGAAACAAGCACCCCGCACGCGGCGTGAAGGGTTGTTTGCACACGGCGTGTTCTCGCTTGCCGTATACGGTGTGTTGCTGTGCGCGTTGACGCTGATTGCACAGTACGCCGCGGGCGTTGCCGCCGCGGCCGCCGTATTGACACTCGGCCAAACGGTATTGTTCTTGATCGCACGCACCACACAGCCCGTGCCGTTTACCCGCCTGTTCCACGCCCCGTGGGCGTGGTTTGCCGCGGCGACATCGGCCTTGTTGTTCTTGCTTCCGCTTGCCGTCCCCGCGTTCGGTGCACTGCTCGGTTTCCAAGCCGTGGGTGCCGCGGCTTGGCGCACGGTCGGGCTGTTGCTGGCAGTTCTTTGGCTGGCGGCAGAGGCCTATAAATGGGTGCGTTTTCTGCTCCGTATCGCAACCACCCACGCAGGAAGCAGGTGACGCTGTGTTTGCACGGTTAAAAAGTATGGGACTCGCGGGTATCCACGGGTTCATGGTAGAAGTGGAAGCCGACCTGTCGGGCGGTCTGCCGGGGTTTGACGTGGTGGGTCTGCCGGGGCCGGCGGTAAAGGAATCGCGTGACCGCGTGCGTGCCGCTTTAAAAAACAGCGGTTTTGCTTACCCCGTCAGCCGCATTACGGTGAATTTGGCTCCTGCCGACGTGCGTAAAGACGGTTCGGTATACGATCTGCCGCTGCTGCTTGCGTTGTTGTGTGCCAGCAACCAATTGCCGTCTATCGGCGAAGATTTTGCTTTTATCGGTGAGTTGTCGCTCACGGGTGACGTGCGCCCCGTACACGGCGTGTTGCCAATGGTGATCGCCGCGAGGGACAACGGCATCCATCACGTGTTCGTACCGGCCGCCTCGGCGGCCGAAGGCGCGGTGGTAGACGGTGTGGCGGTATATCCCGTGGAAACCGCCCTACAGTTGATCCATCATTTGGTGGGGGATGCCCCCATAGCCCCGCTGACCGCGGCGGACGTACCGCCTCCTTCTGCAGGGCCGCTGCCGGATTTTGCGGACGTGATGGGCCAAACGGCGGCACGCCGTGCCATGGAGATTGCCGCCGCAGGCGGTCACAACATTTTGCTTATCGGGCCGCCGGGCTCGGGCAAAAGTATGCTCGCGAAACGCTTGCCGTCCATTTTGCCCGATATGACGCGGGAAGAACAGCTGGAGACCACCAAGATCCATTCGGTGGCAGGTACTCTCGCGGGCGGTGTCGGATTGCTCACCTCACGCCCGTTTCGTGCACCGCACCACAACATCTCCTCGGCGGGATTGGTGGGCGGCGGCACCGTGCCGCGTCCGGGCGAAGTGTCGCTGGCGCACCACGGGGTGCTGTTTTTAGATGAACTTCCCGAATTCTCGCGCAGTGCGATGGAATGTTTGCGTCAACCGCTGGAGGATGGCAAGGTCACCATTTCCCGTGTTTCCTCTTCGCTGACCTATCCCTGTTCGTTTATGCTGGTGGCAGCCATGAACCCCTGTCCGTGCGGATTTTTCGGGCATCCCACCCGTTCGTGCACCTGCAGTACCACCGCGGCGCGGCAGTACCTTTCCCGCATCTCGGGCCCATTGCTTGACCGTGTGGATCTGCATATTGACGTGCCGCCGGTGGAGTTCGCGCAACTCTCACAAAAACAGAAAGCGGAAAGTTCCGCTGCTATCCGCGAGCGGGTCAACGCCGCACGCGAAATTCAACTGAAGCGATTTGCCGCGGCGGGTGTGGGCGGACTCACCTGCAACGCGCAGATCCCCAGCAACCTGCTCAAGACCCTCTGTCCGCTGACCGACGGTGCCAACACCTTGCTCAGCGGTGCGTTCGACCGTTTGGGCCTTTCCGCGCGGGCGTATGACCGCCTTTTGAAGGTGGCGCGCACCATAGCAGATCTGGAGGGCAGTGAGGTGCTGGATACCCAGCATATTGCCGAAGCTATCCAATACCGCAGTCTTGACCGCAAATATTGGATGAAATAAAGAAAGGAAGTCTTTTCAATGAGTGAATGTACACACGATTGCAGCAGCTGCAGTCAAAACTGTGCCGAGCGTGACCCCCACGCCAAACTGAACGAGTACAGCCAGATCAAAAAAGTGATCGCTGTCAGCAGCGGCAAGGGCGGCGTGGGCAAATCCTCCGTCACCGCACTGCTCGCGGTGATGCTTGCACGCCGCGGCTATAAAGTGGGCGTGTTGGATGCCGATATCACCGGCCCCTCCATTCCGAAAGCGTTCGGTCTGACCCACAAAGCCAAGGGTTCGCCGATGGGTATTTTGCCTGCCGAAACGCATATGGAGATCAAGGTGATGTCCATCAACCTGTTGCTTGAAAACGAAACGCAGCCGGTCGTGTGGCGCGGCCCCGTACTGGCGGGTGCGGTCACCCAGTTTTGGACCGACGTGGTCTGGGGCGAATTGGATGTTCTGCTGATCGATATGCCGCCGGGCACGGGTGACGTGCCGTTGACGGTGTACCAGACCTTGCCGGTAGATGCCACCGTGATCGTTTCCACCCCGCAGGCATTGGTGCAGATGGTGGTGGACAAGGCGTATAAAATGGCCGGTATGCTGGACATTCCCGTGGTGGGTATGGTCGCGAATATGAGCGGTGTTATCTGCCCCGATTGCGGCCGCCGTATCGACGTGTTCGGTTCGATGGATACCTTCCGCACCGCCGTGGAGGGTATGGGCCTTTCGGTGCTGGCCGAACTGCCCATCAACGCCGATATCGCCCGCTTGTGCGACGAAGGCGAGATCGAACGCGTGGTGTGCGAAGAGATCGACCCCGCCGTGGATGCGGTCGAGGCGTTGCTGAAATAAGAAAGTAATTTGAGCGTGTCAAAAAACCCTTCTCTCCCATTTGTAAAACGGAGGGAGGGGGTGTGTGCGGGGGAACCGTCAGGGTTTCCCTGCGCGTCGAGCGTGCGAAGCACGCGGATAAACCCGCCCGCAGGCGGCAGACGGCAAAAAGCCCGGCGTTAGCCGGACTTTTTTGACAGTCTGAAACAAGGGAAAGTGCGTGTGCACTTTCCCTTGTTTTTTTATAAACGCATTTCCCGTGTGCGGACTGCCCGCCCGATTGGGCGAACGACACGGTAAAAAGCGGTTTATACGTCTTCTTCCGCCTTGCTCAAAAAATGCTTGAGTTGCGGCGTTTTGGGGTTGCCGAAAAGTTCTTCCGGCGTTCCCATCTCGGCGATCACGCCGTCGGCCATAAAAATAACCACGTCCGCCACACTGCGCGCAAATTCCATTTCGTGGGTAACCACCACCATGGTGCTGTCCGCCCCTTTTAGGCCGCGGATAACGCGCAGCACTTCTCCCGTGAGTTCGGGATCGAGTGCCGAGGTCGGCTCGTCAAAGCAGAGCACGTCGGGGTCCATACCCAATGCGCGGGCGATCGCCACACGCTGTTGCTGGCCGCCCGAAAGCTGACATGGATACGCATCGCGGCGATTTTCCAGCCCCACGCGGCGCAGCAGCGCTTCGGCACGGGCGTTGATCTGTGCTGTGCGGCGCTCCCGCTCGGCGTGCCGTTCGGCACGCGGCAAGGCGCGCAATTCTTCCTTCAGTGCCAACGTGGGGGCCAACGTGAGATTTTGCATCACGGTGTATTGCGGAAACAGGTTGAACTGCTGAAACACCAAGCCGAAATGCAACCGTCTGCGGCGCAGTTCCGCCTCTGACGGTGCGGGGGCGGCCGCATCCATTAACACCTCGCCGTTCACCGCAATAGTGCCGCTGTCGGCCGTAACAAGCGAATTCAAACACCGAAGCAAGGTGGTCTTACCGCTGCCGGAGGAACCGATGATCGCCAGCACGTCCCCTTTTTCGATCGAAAAGGTGATGCCGCGCAATACGGCCGTTTGTCCATAGGACTTAGAAAGTCCGTTTACTTCTAAAAAAGCCATTGTCACCCTCCTCACTGCCAGCGGTTAAGCCGATTTTCACACTGACGGAAAATCACTGTCAGCGCGCCGGTAAATACGAGGAAGAACACGCCCGCGTAAAACGGCGGCCACAAAATGCCTTGCTGCTTGGTAAGGTTGTCGGCGCACCAAATGATCTCGAGCACACTGATGGTACGGGCAAGCGAAGTATCCTTCACCAAGGTGATGATCTCGTTGCTCATCGGCGGCAGAATGTTCTTCACCACCTGCAACAGGGTCACACGGAAAAAGATGTCCCGCTTAGTCATACCAAGCACCTGTCCCGCTTCATATTGACCGACCGACACACTTTCGATGCCGCCGCGAAAGATCTCGCTAAAATAGCAAGCGTAGTTGATGATAAACGCGATCACCGCCGCCACAAAGCGGTCGATCACCTGCCACGAGGCGAGCCACGTAATAAACCAGTTACTCACCTCTTGATTGCGCGCCCACATACCGACCATACCCGGCACGTAGAACACCACGATCAACTGAAGCATCAGCGGCGTGCCGCGGATCACCCACACCACAAAGCGGCAAAACCAGCGAAGCGGCAGGAATTTACTGCGAGAGCCGAAACTGATGATAAGACCGAACGGCAAAGAAAACGCCAACGTGAGCGCAAACAACTCCAGCGTTTTGGCAAAACCGCGCAACAGTTCCAACGTTACTGTCCAGAACATAGGGAAAAGTTTCCTTTCACGAAAGGAACTGCCGCGCTAAGGGAACCCCCTTAATGCGACAGGTCCTTTATCTTATTAATTTAGTCGGCGATCGCCACGTCGTACTTCTTGCCGAACGCGTCCAACGTACCGTCGGCCTTGAACTTCTTGATGATCTCGTTCATCTTCGCGGTAAGTTCGCTGCCCTTTTTGAACGCGATGCCGTATTCTTCTTCCGCCAACTCTTCCGCCACGGTCAAGTCGGCGTAGTTGCCGTCGTCGGTCAGCATATTGTTCGCCATGGTGATGTCGATCAAGCAGGCCTGCGATGCACCCGACTTCACTTCGGTCAGCGCGTCGATCTGCGTTGCCACGGGCGTGTACTTGATCTGCATTTCATCCAGAATACCGGCTGCCGCGCCGCCGTTCTCCACCGCAACGGTGAGGGTCTTCAGCAGGTCGGGGGTGTAGGATTCCTTCAGCGCCTTGTTCACGACCACGACCTGCGCGTTCTTTGCATACGCATCGGTCACGTCCGCACCCGCCTTGATCTGATCGGTGATGGTCATACCGTTCCAGATGCAGTCGATCGCGCCGGACTCCAACTCGTTCAACTTGTTATCCCAGTTGATGATGGTGAACTCTACGCCGTCGTAGCCGAGTTCCTTTGCCGCTTTCTGTGCGAATTCGGTGTCAAAACCCGTCCACTCGCCCTTGTCGTCTTTGAAGTTCATCGGTTCATACTCGGTCATACCAACCTTCAGCAGGTTCTTCTTGCCGCAACCGGCAAACGCCACCATGCCGAAGCAGAGCACCACTACCATTACCAAAGCCATAATACGTTTCATTTTTAAAAACCTTCTTTCTGAATTTTGCGCCTTTTCGGCGCGTTTGCCACATTATACCACACCTTTTGTGATAATGCAATACCTAATTAGCACATTAGTGTGTTAAAATTTAAAAATTTTCGGTTGCGCGGATGCGGACGGTGTGGTATACTGAGTAAGAATTCCGATCGGATAGGAGAATACCGTATGAACAACCAGTTTTACGCCGTGTTGGCGCGTATGAAATACATTTCCCGTTGGGCGCTGATGCGAAACACCCGCGCCGAATCGGTGCACGAGCACTCTTTTGACGTGGCGGTGCTGGCCCACGCGTTGGCCGAACTGCACAACCGCCGTTTCGGCGGTAACGCGGACGTTTCGCAGTGTGTGTTACAGGCCATGTACCACGACACACCCGAGATCTTTACGGGGGATATGCCCACCCCCGTGAAATACGATAACGAGGATATCCGCCGTGCATACCAACAGGTGGAACGGTTATCGGCGGAAAAGTTGCTTTCGATGTTGCCTGCGGACTTAGACGAAGTCTACCGCCCGTTGCTTTTACCCGAAGCGAACAGCGAGGAGGCACGCATTGTGAAAGCGGCGGACAAGATCTCCGCCCTGCTCAAATGTGTGGAAGAACTCGGGCAGGGCAACCGCGAATTCGCCCGTGCACGCCAAACGTTGGAAGCGGCGATACGGGGAATGGGGCTTCCCGCGGCGGACTGTTTTCTTGCCGAATTCCTGCCCGCCTTTGAACTCACGTTGGACGAACAAGGTTAAAAAATCCCGTTCACGGAATTTCCGTGAACGGGATTTTTATTATTGCCCGAAATAGGCTTTCATTTGATTCATGCGCCCGTTGAACCAGCCGGTGAGATGATCGATAAAGTACCGATACTCTTCGCCTTCGTACATCTCCAGCATCACCGGATCACTGAGGGCGGAAGGGTTGTAGAGAATATCTCTCTTCAAAATATCCCACGCCTCAAAATTGTACTCGCGGCTCTTTTGGATCAACGTTTGATAATTCTGAAACACCGTGCGCCAATCCGCCGTGTTGGCTGCAAAGGTCCGCCACGCGTTCTGCAAAGCCGCACGTCCGCGTTCGGTGTTGAACGCTCTGCGGCACCATGCGGTGTTCATCAAGGAACCCACGCTGTTCCTCCAATAGGAACAGTTACCGGAAGAACGGTCAAAATCCCACGCAGGGCCAAAGATGAACTTGCCGCCCATGTCTTTGTACATATACACACTCGAGTGGAAAGAGGAGTCGGTGTTATCCATCATTTCCTGCACCAGTGCCCATGCGGCAAAGGAATCCAGATCCAGCATATCGTAGATCACGTTTTGATTATTTGCCGCCAGTGCGGAATCCAGTTCACGCACCTTTTGGAAGATGTATTCCCGCATTTCGGGATTGTGATTGAGGTTTTCGGTGGAGGGTTTCTTCACCGTCACCCACTTGCCGAGATGCGGCACTTTGAAGAAGGTTTCATCGGTCTCGGGGTTGTAGAACACCCAGTCCCCCACGGTCACACCTGCTGCGTGATCGAAGTAGCCATACTCCCAGATCTGCCAACCGAGCTTCTGCCACTGCGAGTAGGGATCCACCACCTGCACGTCTTCCAAAATGCCGCCCGCGTTCAGTTCCGCCACGTGCGCGTCAAATTCCAAAAGGTAACCGACTTGATCGGCCGCCAAGTCCACAAAGTCTTTGTCGGTCGGTTTTTCCACGTCGGTGATGTTCACGCGGTCGGGTTCGATCTCGATCTTTTCGGTGAGGTTGTAGGTGCCCCAGTACACACCGTCGATCCACATATCCACGGGACGTACCTGCATCACCGCCGGCACGCCCGCCGCGGTGGCGAAATAGTAGCCCATCATATTGCGAAGCAAGGTCTTGTCTTCATAGTTCGCGACCAAAGCCCAGTTCTTGGAAGCCGCCATATCGAGCAGGGCGGTCTTCTTATCCAACTTCAGCGTATAGCTCTTCTTCTCATCCAACTTCCAGCTGGAGTTGCCGCGTCCTTTAATGGTGCACGCCACCAACACGGGGGACTCCTGTGCGTAATCGCACACGGCGCTGTCGCCGCCGCCGAGATAGAAGTTACCGGCGGTGTATTCTTCCTTTTGAATGGTATCCGCACCCGCATAATTTTCCAAGGTGACCGCCATCGACGGTAAACCGGTATCCAGCGTTTGCACCTTCACCGTTATTTCGCGGGTGGAGCCGTCCATTGCCGTCAAAGTCAACGTGAGCGGTGCGGAAAGGTCAAGCGCCGTGATATCCGACTGTACCGCCGCGCCGCCTGCCGTGACCGATGCACCATAGTAGGTGAAGGTCGGGACGAGGGCGGTGGTATCCACGCCGGCGGGCAACACCGCCGTGAGAGAATCCTCGGTGGCATACAGCGCCACGTTAAACGGCAAGCCGGCATTCAGTTCCGTGGTCAATGCAAAATAGCCGAACTGTTTGGTGGAATTTCCCGCCGCCGCGGGGGCGTTCTCCTCCACTTCGCTGAGCGAGGCAAACGGCGTACCCGCCGCTTTGCTATTGGGGGAAATCACACCGGACGTATCGGCTTGCATATCCTCAATAGGAAATTTATCGATCTTCATCACCGCGTATTGCAAAATCAAGCGCGCATCGGTGGAATCGACCGTGCCGCTGCCGTTCACGTCGGCGGCATCCAGCGCCAGATTCCTCCCATCGATCTTCATCACCGCGTATTGCAACGTCAAACGCGCATCGGTGGAATCGACCGTGCCGCTGCCGTCCGCATCGCCGTAAAGCGGCCTGCGTGCGCCGACCGACACACCCACCGACCCGCTCACAAACAGGAGGATGAGTGCCATTAACAAAGCCAAACTGCGTTTCATAAAGCCTCTCCTTTTTTACATAAAGATACGTATGTAGTATACCATATCCACCATATCGCACGCAATCATTTTACCTTCGTTTTTTATGCTGAAAAACGCGTTCGGTTTTTGTAAAAAAGCAACAACGGCCACGCAGCATTTTGCGCGCAAGAAAAGGAAAGCACCCATCAATCATGCTGTTGTATATCGGTGAATGCTTAACGCCTTATCGCGCGTAAATCTCGAATTTTTGCGTGCAAGAAAAGGAAAGAGCCTGCCGATTATGCTGGTGCCTATCGGCAGATCTTTAACGCCTTGTTGCGCGTAAATCTCGAATTTTTGCGTGCAAGAAAAGGAAAAGATCTGCCGATTATGCTGGTGCCTATCGGCAGATCTTTAACGCCTTATCGCACGTGAATCTCGAATTTTTGCGTGCAAGAAAAGGAAAGAGCCTGCCGATTATGCTGGTGCCTATCGGCAGATCTTTAACGCCTTATCGCACGTGAATCTCGAATTTTTGCGTGCAAGAAAAGGAAAAGGCCTGCCGATTATGCTATTGCATATCGGCAGGCCTTTGACGCCTTATTGCACGTGAAAATTATTCGCCTTTGGTGAGAGCCTTGTACATGCGGATATACTCATTCGCAGACTTGCCCCAACTAAAGTCGGTATCCATTGCACGGCGGCGGACCGCGATGTGATCTTCCTCGGAGCGGTAGACGCCGAGTGCACGGTGGATCGCATTTAACATATCCCCTGCGTTGTAGGTCTTGAAGGTAAAGCCGATACCTTCGCCGTCACCGCAATCGGTAATGGAATCTTTCAGACCACCGGTCTCGCGCACCACGACCAGATCGCCGTAGCGGCAAGCCACCATCTGCGCCAAACCGCAAGGTTCGCTCTTAGACGGCATCAAGAAGATGTCGCCGCCGGCATAGAAACGGCGTGCCAGATCCGGCACAAAGCCTTCATAGAAGCAGAACTTATCGGGATACCGCGCCTGCATTTCACGGAAGAAGGTTTCATACGCCCAATCGCCCGAACCGAGGATCGCGACCTGCACAGGTTCCTGCAACAGTTCGTCCAGCACATATTTGACCAGATCCAGACCTTTGTGAGATACCAGTCGGGTAACCATAACAATGAGCGGAATATCCGCCGCCACGGGAAGTCCCAACTCTTTTTGCAACGCCGCCTTGCAGACCGCTTTACCCGCTGGGTCTTCCGCGGTGTAATTCTGTGCGATCACGGTATCGGTTTCGGGGTTGTAGGAATCCACGTCGATACCGTTCAAAATACCGGCAAGTTTCCATCCGCGTGCACGCAGAATGGAGTCCAGACCGAAGGAGAACCACGGGTCACAAATTTCCATCGCATAGGTCGGGCTGACGGTGGTGACCTTGTCGGCGGCTTCAATACCGCCTTTCATCAGGTTGACACAGCCGTCCTGTTCCACCAGCGAAGCGGCATATTCGGGAATACCGAACACATCTCCCAATATCTCCATACCGTATTTTCCTTGGTACTGGATGTTGTGAATGGTGTACACCGTGCGGATGTTCTCATACCCCGGACGGGAGGCATAGAACAGATTGTAATATACGGGAGTGAGGCCCGTTTGCCAATCGTTGCAGTGAATGATGTCGGGACGGAAATCAATATGGTCGATGAGTTCCAATATCGCCCGCGAGAAGAAAGCAAAGCGTTCGGCATCGTCATAATGTCCGTATAATCCCGCGCGTTTAAAATAGTATTGATTATCCAACAAATAATAGACCACGCCGCCGTAGCGTGCCTCAAACACACCGCAATATTGACGGCGCCACGAGACCGGCACCGAAAAACTGGTGACAAACCGCATCTGCTCCCGCAATGTTTCGGGCACCGATTCATACAGCGGCATCACCACGCGGCAACCCACCAAACGGGCGCGAATCGCCTGCGGAAGCGAACCCGCCACATCCGCCAAACCGCCGGATGCCGCAAACGGACGCGCTTCACTGGTCGCATATAAGACCTTCAACGTGATACCCCCTTAAATTTTCATATCTTTTTTCACGTAGACAGGGTAGTGTGCCACACCCTGCAGCGAGGCGGCATCGCACACCTGTACGTTTTTATCACAAATAACGTAGCCGAGTTTGGCATCCGCACGAATCTCGCTGCCCTGCATAATGATACAGTCGGTCAGTGTAACGCCGGGGCCGACCACCGCATCGCGGAACACGATCGACCGCGTAACCGAACCTTCGATCACAGCACCGTCGCCCACCAGCGAATCCGACACGGTGGAATGCAGGCCGTACTGTGCGGGCGCACAATCGCGCACCTTGGTGTAAATACGGCGATCGGGCAGGAACACCTGACGGCGCACCGCGGGATCCAACAACGCCATATTGGCTTCGAAATAACTGGCCAGCGAATACACCGTGGCGGCGTATTCGGTCAATTCGTATCCGCCGAGCGTAAGTTCTTGTTGCCGCTGTTGCAAAATATCCCGCTCGAAATTGCCGTAGTTGCGGCTGTACGCTTCCTCCACCAGACGGAGAAGCAGGTCGCGGCGAATGACATACAAACCGATACCGTAAGCGGCCGAGTCTGCCTCGTCCCCGCCGATGCACAAGTCGCACAGGCGGTCATTATCCACCGTGAGCAAGAGATTGTCCTGACGGCGCGGCGGTTTACCCACACGGTACGCCACCGTTACGTCCACGCCGCTTTCAATGTGGCGATCGATCAAGGCGGCATAATCGAAGTTGCCCACCGTGTCGCAATCGGTCATTAAGACGTAGTCTTCCTGCGAACGGCTGAGGAACAACCGCATTTCCGACAGCGGCGCGATGCGTCCGCTGTACGCCGCATCCGACATATGCATCGGGTGGAAATACAAACCGCCGTTCTTGCGGTCAAGATCCCACGGTTTACCGGTGCCCAGATGATCCATCAACGATTGGTAGTTGCTCTTAGTGGCAAGCCCCACCTTACTGATACCGGCATTGACCATGTTGGAGAGAACGAAGTCGATCAAGCGATAGCGGGCACCGAACGGCACCGAACCAAGTGAGCGGTGGGTGGTCAAACCGCCGAGACACGCGTCGTGCTGGTTGGGGAACACCAAACCTAAAACGTTAACGTTACGCATTACCGCTCACCTCCTTTGCGGGAACATCGCTTTCTTGCATTGCCTTGGCAGGCACGGCGGCACCTGCACCGACCGTGATACCGGCGGCAACCACCGCCACGCCCCAGTCGTTTTTATCCTCCATATCTTCGGGACGGGCACCCACCGTGGCCCCTTCCTCCACAACGGCGTTTTCCGCCAAAATGGAGTACTGCACGCGCGCACCCTTCTTCACGACCGAACCGGGCATCAAAATGGAATCGCGCACCGAAGCACCCTCCTCCACCGTTACGTCCGAGAACAGCACCGAGAAATCGATGTCACCTTCAATCACACCGCCTTCCGAGATCATGCTGTTCTGCACGTGTGCACGGGGGCCGACCCAGTGCGGGGGTGAGCCGACACTGCGAGCATAAATACGCCACGCGGGATCGTCCAGATCCAGCGGTACGTGCGGGTCGAGCAAGTCCATATTCGATTCCCACAGGCTGTCGATGGTGCCGACGTCTTTCCAATACCCTTCAAAACGGTAGGCAAACATCCGCTCGCCTGCCGCAAGCATCGTGGGCAACACGTTTTTGCCGAAGTCGTTGGAAGAGTTCGGGTCTGCCTCGTCTGCGGTCAAGTACTTCCGCATCTTCTCCCACGTGAACACGTAAATACCCATCGAAGCCAGATTGCTCTTCGGCACGGCGGGCTTTTCGTCAAACTCATAGATCGAACCGTCGGGATTGGTGTTCAAAATACCGAAACGGCTCGCTTCCGACATTTCCACCTCAATAACCGCGATGGTGCAATCGGCGTTGTTCTTCTTGTGTTCGGCGATCATTTTGGAATAGTCCATTTTATAAATATGGTCGCCCGACAGCACCAGCACGTATTCGGGAGAATAGCGCTCGATAAAATTGATGTTTTGATAGATCGCGTTGGCGGTGCCTTTGTACCAATCCGCACCCGCGTTACGCTGATACGGCGGCAACACGTGCACGCCGGCACCCGTGCGATCGAGATCCCACGGTTCACCCGCGCCGATGTAATCGTTCAATTCAAGCGGCTGATACTGCGTGAGCACACCCACCGTGTCAATACCCGAATTGGTACAGTTGGACAGTGGGAAATCAATAATACGGTATTTACCGCCGTACGGCACAGCGGGTTTGGCAATGTTGCGTGTCAAGGCATACAAACGGCTGCCTTGTCCGCCTGCCAGCAACATAGCCACACATTCCTGCTTACGATACATGGATGGTCGCTCCCTTTCCTCGTCCCACGCTCGAAACACGCGGATACAATATTCTGGATACATTGTAACAGATGTTACCAAAAATTTCAAGAGGGAAATTGGTCAAAAGCGGTATTTTTTTGCTAATTTCGAAAATCTATTTGTGTAATTTGCATAATTATAAGGGGCGTTTTTCGGCAAGCACCACATACACCTCCAGTATATCACCCCGCGCTTGCCGTTTTTGTCGGTATTTGGGCGCCGAAATGCTCCTGCGAAAAGCAATAGAGAGAACGCATCGCGAAGTGCATTCTCTCTATTTTATCCCCTTATTCCAGCCCGAAACTGATCTGCAGTGCTTGGTCGATGCGGGACATGGACTGCTCGTCCAGCCGCCCCATATGCTCTTTCAGCCGCCGTTTATCCAGCGTGCGTATCTGCTCGAGCAGCACAATAGAATCCCGCGCCAGACCACTCCCCTCCGACCGCAGTTGGATATGGGTGGGCAGTTTGGCTTTATCCTTTTGACTGGTGATGGCGGCGGCGATCACCGTGGGGCTGAAACGGTTCCCCACGTCGTTTTGCACGATCAACACGGGGCGAATACCCCCCTGCTCCGAACCGACCACGGGACTCAAGTCGGCGTAATATATATCCCCTCTGTGGACAATCACACGAATCACACCTTTATTGAAATCGGTAACAGTAGTGTAACCGATTTATCACTCGTTTAATCACCGTTGGCAGACTTTGTCCGCATGACAGTGTATGTCCATTTGAGAGGATGTGTGAATATGCCGCAGGAACAACCCCTCCGAGTCGCCTTGCGGCGATGTTCCCGAGAAGGAACGCCAAAAGGCGCCCTTGTGTAAAGGGAGCTGTCGGCGCAGCCGACTGAGGGATTGTTTGCTTTCACAAGAGTCGACTTAGGGGTGGTGAAGAACCGCAGAAACAACCCCTCCGAGTCGCCTTACGGCGACCCACCTCCCCTTACACTGCGGAGGCGAGGGGGTACACTTGCCTTGTTTTCTTATCTCTTTATTCTTCCACGGGGAACTTGCCGATCTTCTGCACCGCGTATTGCAGGATCAAGCGCGCATCGGTGGAATCCACCGTACCGCTGCCGTCCACATCGGCGGCATCCAGTGCCAGATCCTCGGCACTGATCTTCTGCACCGCATACTGCAGGGTCAAACGCGCATCGGTGGAATCGACACGGCCGTTGCCGTCCACGTCGCCGTAGAGCAGACCTGTAGTGCCGTAATTCCACACGGCATTAAGAAGCGCTTCGTTGTAATCACCAAACGTCATATTTTCAAAATCGGCCGCCTCGCCGCCGTAATAGACGGTAGCAAGGAAATCGCATCCCTCAAATGCGCCTTCACCGATACTTGTCACACTCTTCGGAATAGCCACCGAAGTAAGTGAGTAATGTTGAAAAAACGCATACGGCCCGATGCTCGTCACACTGCCGTCATCCGGAATTACACTATTTTTAAATCCCGCAATCAGCTCCTTGTTTTTCGTATAAATCAAGCAGTTGCCGACAGCGTGATACGTCTTGTTTCCGTCCGCCACCATCACCGTAGAAAGCACATTGCACCCTGAAAATGCATAGACGCCGATATGTGTCACATCCGCAGGAATGGTTATAGCGTCCAGCGAGCACATTGCAAAGGCCGCTTCGGCAATAGAGGTAACACTGCCGTCGGCGGGAATTGTCGCATTGTTGCACCCCTGTAACAACACTTTGTCGGCCGTGTGAATAATGCAGTTCTCATCGCTGTGATAGGTGCCATTACCCTCCGCCACTGTAATACGGGAAAGTTCGTAGCAACACGCAAAAGCGCCGCGCCCGATCTCCGTTACGCTTGCGGAAATGGTAAGTTCGGTAATTCCGCATTGAAAAAAAGCCATTTCACCAATACGGGTCACACTTTCGGGAATAGTTACGGAAGTAAGGTTAAGGCAGGAATCAAACGCACCGTCTCCGATAACCGTCACACTGCCGTCCGCAGGAATAATCGCCGTATAGCAACCGGCAACCAATGTTTTATCGGCGGTGTGAATAATACAGTTCTCCTCGCTGTGATAGGTGGCATTGTCCGCCGACACCGTGAGGGAAGCAAGGTTGTCGCAGTAAGCAAAAGTCTGCGTTCCAATATGGATAACTTTATCGGGAACGGCCACGGCAGTCAGGCTGTGACAACCGTAAAAAGCATTATCGCCGATTTCAGTCACACCGTCAGGAATCGCGATCTCCGCAAGCGATTCACAGTTCATAAACGCTGCTTCGTCAATTTGCACCACCGAATCGGGAAGTATCACCTCGGTGAGTGCGGAACAACCGTTGAACATATAGGCTGTTACCGCTTGTACACCGTCGGGAAGCACAAATGACGGGAGTGAAGTGCAGTTTGAAAACACCCATTCGCCCCAATCCGTTATATTTTCAGGATAGTTCACCTCGACTAACGCATCACAAGAAGAAAATGCGCCATCGCCAATGGTTGTTACACTTGCCGGAATCGTGATAGATACAACTACATCACTATTCCAAAAAGCGCCCTCGCCGATAGCCGTCACCGGATAGCCGCCGAGGGTGGGCGGAATTATTACTTCACCGCTGATCGCGTCATCCACAATGCTGATCGTTGCTCCGCCGGCCTCCACGTAATACGTATAATAACCCTCCACAGCCGCCGACCCAACCAACGTAACACCGCTGGCACAGGACAGTAACAGTGCCGTTGTCAATACAATGGATATCACCCGTTTCATCTCATCCACTCCCTATTGCAGTTGTTACCACTATTGTAGCGGATTTCCGGCTAAAAATCAACACCGGATTTCGGTCGCTCTCACGACCGGTTTCCTGCAATCGCAACCGCCCGATGAATTGACACCCCCTCCGAGTCGCCTTACGGCGACGTTCCCGAGAAGAAACGCCAAAAGGCGCCCTTGTGTAAAGGGAGCTGTCGGCGCAGCCGACTGAGGGATTGTTTGCTTTCACAAAGGCCGACTGATAGGTGGTGAAGAACCGCAGAAACAACCCCTCCGAGTCGCCTTGCGGCGACCCACCTCCCCTTGCACAGGGGAGGCGAGGGGGTACACTTCCGACATCCACATACACAAAAAACAAGGCAAGCAACCGCTTGCCTTGCTTTCTTATCTCTTTATTCTTCCACGGGGAACTTGCCGATCTTCTGCACCGCGTATTGCAGGATCAAGCGCGCATCGGTGGAATCCACCGTGCCGCTGCCGTCCACGTCGGCGGCATCCAGCGCCAGATCCTCGGCACTGATCTTCTGCACCGCATACTGCAGGGTCAAACGCGCATCGGTGGAATCGACACGACCGTTGCCGTCCGCATCACCGCGCAAACGCAGCGGCTCACGCACGTGACTGCAGCTGTTGCAGGTGGTGTCGAAATCGTCGGTGTAGGTGTGGATGTGCAGCGACAACTCGGTGGCGAGCGGCTGAACCGTATTCGCACACGCGCCGTCCAGCGCCACCAGCTCACGCGTGGCGACCATCAAGCGGCCTTTCGCCATGGAGGGCGCCTTGATACGCAGGGTGAACTCCAACACGCACCCCGTCTTCGGGAACACGTCGTCCTCACTGCCGCCGAAATCAATGGCATCTTGAATATCCTGCTCGGTCGCGGGGTTCATAAAGCCGACGACCAACACACCGTTTTGACGGTTGGTAATGTTGACTTCGCTGTTCTTCAAACCGCTCGTGGGCATACCCGACAACTCAAGCACATCCGCATCAAACAGCACGTTAAACACACCGTTGCTCAATCGCTTATCCGTATCAAACAAGATGCGAACTTTATAAGAATCCTCGCCCACGGGTTCGGTTACAATGGAGAAGAACTCGTCGTCTGTGAAACGATAACCGCACACAGCGCAAACGTTATCCGTGCCGCGTATATGCGAAACGATGCGTATCGTGTTGCACACGTTGCAATAAGGATCGCACGCGCCGTCGTAGGTGTGGCTCACCTCACGCACCTTGCCGCACCCGTTGCAATCGGGATCGCACGCATTGTCATACGAGTGGATGTGCAGCGACAACTCGGTCGTGAGCGGCTGAATCGTATTCGCACACGCACCGTCCAGCGCCATCAACTCACGCGTGGCAACCATCAAGCGGCCTTTCGCCATGGAGGGCGCCTTGATACGCAGGGTGAACTCCAACACGCACCCCGTCTTCGGGAACACGTCGTCCTCACTGCCGCCGAAATCAATGGCATCTTGAATATCCTGCT
>SVPM01000074.1 GCA_015065865.1 Oscillospiraceae bacterium
GTAAAGGTCGGCAACTTCACAGCCGCATAACCGTTCCCGAGTTTTTCTTTGATCGCTTCGGCATTCCACGTGCCCGAAACACCGGCACAGATGGTGTCGCCGATACCGCCCGTCAACACCGCATCGTTTCCGGTAACGAAGGCAGGGTCGGCACAAAACGCTTTGATGGCCTCGCCTGCCTGTACCCCCTTTGTATTGTTGAAATCGCAGGTCTGCTTTCCGTTCTCATCCAGACTGAGCACGCACCCTGCGCCTAAAAAGAAGGCGGCGTTATACCACCCGTTGGAAACGTCCATATACACCCGTTTTCCTGCGCGGTTGGCGGCGGCAAGCAGTCCGTCCAGCGTTTGCACGTCTTCGGCGGATAACACACGGCTGTCGTAATACAAAAAATAGCCGTTATCTGCCGTGATGGGGTAGGCGTACAGGGCATCGCCCACCGATGCCGCTTTCACAGCACCTTCGCTGTTTTCGGTGGTGATGGTGTCTTTGTGACGGGTGATTTCATATAACGCGCCTGCTTTGTGCAGGTCGATCATCTGGTCATCGGAAAATGCAAACAGATCACCGGCAGCGGCAGGGTCTTCCAATACGCGCGTTTTTGCCTCGTCTTCACCCACTACTCCCAGTGTGATGTTGTAGGTCTTGCCGTCCTCAGCGTTGGCTTTTTTGAATTCTTCGATCATCTCACCCAACATCGCTTGGTCTTCACCGGAACCCCACACTTTCAGTGTGACGGTATCGCTGTCACTTTTTCGTCCGCAGCCGGCGGGAATGAGCAGCGCACACGCGGCCAGTGTTGCCGCCATACGTTGTAATACCTTCATTCTGTTCTCTCCTTTGCGTGTCTTTACCCTAGTTTGTGCGGTTGTCGGCAGGTTATACAACGAAGCGGAGGGTTGTGTGTTCTTTCCGTTGACAAAAAACGACACATTCGGTATACTAATGCGGGGGGAGAATATGAAGATTAAAGTGAAAAACGCATCGTATCCCGCGGTGTGCGCTATGCCGCCCGCAAAAAAACGTAAAACGAGGAACCCCAATATTTTGCTCACAACGGTGGTGCGTATCGCATCACTGCCTGAACTGTGGGCAACACGGTTTTCGTATCGTAAGATCGGTATGGAACGGTTGAAGAAAAAGGAACCGTGTTTGATTTTGATGAATCATTCGGCATTTATAGATTTGAAGATCGCTTCGGCGGTGCTGTATCCGCGACCGTATAACATCGTGTGTACATCGGACGGGTTTGTGGGAAAAAATCTGTTGATGAATCATCTCGGCTGCATACCCACACAGAAATTTGTGACCGACCTGCATTTGGTACGTGAACTTATCACGGCTGTCAAAAAACGCCGTTGTTCGGTGCTGATGTATCCCGAAGCGAGTTACAGTTTTGACGGTACCGCCACGCCGTTACCCGACAGCATCGGGAAATGTATCAAAAAATTGGGTGTACCCGTGGTGATGATCCGCACTTACGGCGCTTTTGCACACGACCCGTTATATAACGGATTGCGTCACCGCAAAGTGAAGGTCTCGGCCGAGGTGGAATATCTGCTTTCACCCGAAGAGGCGGAATCCCTTTCGGCAGAGGAGATACAAGCGCGGGTAAATGCTCAGTATTCCTTTGACAATTTCCGTTGGCAGCAGGAAAACGGTGTGAAGATCCGCGAACCGTTTCGTGCCGAGGGATTGAATCGTGTGTTGTTTACTTGCCCGCATTGTGAAGCGGAGGGGCAGATGCAAAGCCAAGGGGATACCGTGAGTTGTAAAGGCTGCGGTGTGACCTACCGCTTGACCGAAGAGGGAACGCTGCAAGCGTTGAATGCCGATTCGCGTTTTACCCATATTCCCGACTGGTATCACTGGCAACGCGAACAGGTGCGAAAAGAGATCGAACGGGGACGTTACCAAATGGATCTGGCAGTGGATATCTGCGTGTTACGCGGTACCGACCGATTGTACCGTGTGGGGAGCGGACACCTACGCCACACAGCGGACGGTTTTCACCTGATCGGGTGCGACGGTGAACTGGATTACCGTCAATCGCCGACGTCGTCATACAGCCTGTATGCGGATTATTTCTGGTATGAGATCGGCGACGTTATTTGTATCGGCGATAACACTATGTTGTACTATTGTTTTCCGCAGGGCAGCGGCGACGTGGTCGCTAAAGCGCGCCTTGCGACCGAAGAACTCTATAAACTGCAAAAACAGCGCATCACTCGGTGATGCGCTGTTTTTTGTTGATGTGACTCTCGCCGGCCTAAACGCCCCAGATATCGGCGGCGTATTCTTCCACCGAACGGTCGCTGGAAAACTTGCCGGCGGCGGCTGTGTTCAGCAAACACTTTCTCGCAAAAGCTTCGCGATCGCGATAGTCGCGGTTGGTTTGCATCTTTGCATCGCAATAGGAGAGCATATCCGCCATTAACAGGTAATGGTCGGGTTGATGCCACGAAGCACCTTCGGTAATGGCGCTGTACAATTCGCGGAACATACCCGTCCCGCCGTCATCCACCGTGCCGTCCACCAGCGTTTCCAACACACGGCGCAAGCGGGGCTCGCCGTCTGCCGTGGCGTTGGGATCGTATTGCGGTTTCAAGGCGGCAACCTCCTCGGCGGTAAGGCCGAAGATGTAGTTGTTTTCGCGGCCGGCTTGTTCCACGATCTCAATGTTGGCACCGTCATAAGTTCCCAGTGTGACCGCACCGTTGAGCATAAATTTCATGTTCCCCGTGCCGGAAGCCTCGGTACCGGCGGTGGAGATCTGTTCGGACACATCGGCAGCAGGCATAATGAACTCGGCGGCCGATACGTTGTAATCGGGCAGGAACACCACCTGCATCTTATCGTTCACATCGGGGTCGGCGGCGATGATGCGCGCCCACTCGTTGATATATTTGATGATGGCCTTGGCGCGGAAATACCCCGGTGCGGCTTTCGCGGCAAAGATATACACCGTGGGGGTGAAATCGGAAATACGTCCGTCCTTTAAACCGAAATAGGTATCTGCGATGGAAAAAGCATTCAGTAACTGTCGTTTGTATTCGTGCAGACGTTTGGCTTGAATATCGAATATCCACGAAGGATCTACTTTTACGCCGCATCGCGCTTCAACGAAAGCGGCAAGTTGTTGTTTCTTTTCAGCCTTAACAGCGGTGAGAT
>SVPM01000024.1 GCA_015065865.1 Oscillospiraceae bacterium
TGGTGTTTAGGTAACGAAAAAACCCAGAAACCGTTGTGGTTACTGGGTTTTTCGGGCTGTCATCTATTTTGGTAGCCAACCATGGTTGCGGGGGCGGGACTTGAACCACACGACCTTCGGGTTATGAGCCCGACGAGCTACCAACTGCTCCACCCCGCGATATATCCGGTGTGCTTCCGGTTACTATAGTATACACACTTTCCCCTCGAATGTCAACCCCTTTTTTAAAGAAATTTTCGACATTCTGTGCGTTCCCCGTGTGTTATACATTCGGATTTTGCAGCACCACGACATACGCATTTTTCGCATACAGTGTGAATCCCATATCTAACATTGTAATGAAATCGGCATCCTCCGTTTTGGCAACGTAGTAATCCAACGCCGCTGCCTGTTCTTCGGTGCGCGGCTCCAACACCAGATGAGGATACTCGTACAAAACAGGCATCACGTCCCCTTCCGCACCGATCACGCTTTCCTGCGGCAAATGCTCATACAGGAATGCGATCGACTCGTGAAACTGCGTGCGTTCTTCCCAATATCCCTTTACATATCCTCCGGTACGATACACCACATACGGCAACGTGAGCGATGCCGACAGCATCACACACGCGGTGATGACTGCGTGACGCGCACGCGGTGTGAGCGTTCGCAACGTCACCATAGCGGCAACCAAGATCAGCGCCGCCGCACCGTAAGTATATTGATACTCCACGTTATGCTGGTATGGCCATCCCGACATCAGATTGACAAATACCATCGGCAAGAACAACAAAAGCACCGACACGCGTTTATTCACAAACGGTGTGAATAAGACGGGCAGGAACATCCAGAGCAAAAACTCGATCTTCTCGGCTTGGAACATCAGCGACAACGTCTTGCCGAAATTGAACAGTGTCGTTTTTAGGATGGTGCCGAAACTCACGATGCCGTTCACCGTAAAATCCGCATACCGATACCCAAACTCCATCGACTCGGCGGCGCCGCACACTTGAATCATCATAAGTGCAAACACAAAGTAACCGACCGCCAACAGCAACGTGACCGTGCCGTGCCCGATCAACTTTTCGTGAAACAGCATAAACAGCGCAACGGCAACCAGATAGATCGCCGCATCCTCTTTGACCGAACACAAGAGTAAGCCGCAAATATAAAACGGTATGAACCGCCGTTTCAGCAAAAAGTACAATGTGAACAACACACACACGGTGAGAAATTTGTTCTCGTGAAAGTCGTAATACAAACCGTAGGACAACGCGGGATACACAAGATACAGTGTTGACAGCAGTGCGGTTGCTTTCGGCGAAAAACCGAGTTCTTTGGCAATGCCGCAAACCGCAAACACACCGGCCCCCACAAATGCCGTTTGCATCACGCACAGGTACACGGGCGAAGGAAACAAGCAGTATCCCGGCAACAAAAGATAAAAAAACGGAGAAAAATGCACCGCAAAGTGCGAAAGCAGGCCGGCACGCTCCACCGTGGTGAGCGGCAGACCCGTTTCTTTCATATACGCAAACATCTGGGCGAATATGCCGAAATCAAAGGTGTCGTAGGTGAAGGAATAGTACCGTGCCGCCCCCATCAGTGACATGCCTGCCGTAAACGCCAAGAACAGCACCGTAGCACCCCACCAAACGCCCTTAAAGGTGAGGTGCGGGCGGGCAAACGGATGGTCAAAACGCAAAAACAGCCAACGGCAAGTGACAAAGCACAGGAGAGCAATACCGCAACCGAGCCAAATGTTGTGCTCCCCCTCTTGCGGGAGCGACAGGCCGAACGCCGTCATTGCCGCCGCCATCGCCCACGGCAGCACCCGCTCGGACCGCAACAGACAGCACAGCGCAAATAACACCGCCGCACCGCCGCAGAATGCCGCAACAAACCACAACGGCGATACCGCCGTCAAAAACGCGTCGTCGGTGTAGCGGTGAGGGATCCAAAACACCGTACCCGCACAAACGGCAAAAAACGCCGTCACGACGATCGCCAGCATATCGGGGAAATACACGCGGCTATCCCTATCTCCCAAAGCGTTTGCCGCCCTGCCGACAAAACCCAACCACCGTTTCATTCCTGTTCTCCTTTACGGTTGGTCTCACGCAACAGAAAAATGGGGCGCTTTTTGCTTTCGGAATACATCCGCGCCATATATTGCCCGAGCACACCCACGCAGAACAACTGCACACCGCCGATAAAGGTGATCAAACACGCAAGCGATGCCCAACCCGTGACAGGGTCACCGAACAGCAAACGGCGCACGAAAAAGAACACCGTTGCCACAAATGCCGCAAGGCAGAAAAACAACCCTATCCACGAGGAGATATAGAGCGGCACGGAGGAGAAATTGATGATTCCCTCCAACGAGTATTTGAGCAACTTCCAAAACGACCATTTGGTTACACCCGCGGCACGCTCGATATTCTCATAGGACAACCATTTGGTGCGATATCCCACCCAGCCGAAAATACCTTTGGAAAAGCGGTTATACTCTCCCATCGATAAGATCGCATCGGTCATTCGGCGGGACATCATACGAAAATCCCGTGCACCGTCTTTGATATCCGCATCCGAAATACGGTTGATGATCTTATAGAACATACGGGCAAAGAAGGAACGAATCGGCGGTTCCCCCTTACGGGTCACACGACAGGTCGCCACCGCATCGTACCCTTCGTTTTTCACCGCTTCATACATCGAAGGCAGCAGTGTCGGCGGATCTTGCAGATCGGCATCCATGATCACGCAGTAGTCCCCGCGTGCATAGGTAAGCCCCGCAAAGATCCCCGCTTCCTTACCGAAATTGCGGGAAAAAGAGTAATAAAACACGCGTTCATCCTTCGCCGCCAGTTCACGCAACACGAGAAGCGTATTATCTTTAGAGCCGTCGTCGATGAACACAAACTCTACGTCCGCCGCCATCGTATCAACCACCGCGGTAGTTTCTCGATAGAACAACGGCAACACCTCTTGCTCGTTATAGCACGGGACGATGATCGAAATCAAGTCACGTTTCATCCTTTTCTCCCCTTTTATCACTTTTCCGTTGTAATTTTTATTATCTCCTATTATAATGAGTATATCAAGTTCCCGTATGTCCGTCAAGAGGTGGTTTTATGCTGTCTCACGTTTATACCGATGAATTTGCACCCGACCGTTTGCTATAGATACATAAAACGGTTAAAATATTTTTTCGAAAAAGCAAAAAACTATTGAATTACGTCGAAGGTTGTGCTACAATAACCAAGACAATTACATATCCGGACGAGCCGTTCAGGATGTTTTATGACAAACCGAACGGGGACGGAGCTTTGGAGACACTCACGTTACGTGGGGGCCGAAGGTGCAAACGTATACAAATACGTAAACTCTCAGGCAAAAGGACAAAGATAACGAGTATCGATTTCTTTTTGACAGTACGTATTTTTATGCGTACTGTCAAATATTTTATGTGAGGCGAAAGGTATGCAACAATTTTTGGACACCGTTTCGAACGTAAACGGTGTGGTAAACAACGCGGTCTGGGGGCTGCCCGGCTTGATCCTCTTGATCGGCACGGGTATACTCTTGACACTCGGTACGAAAGTGTTCCAGATCAGCCACGTGGGGCACTGGTGGAAAATGACCATTGCGAGCATCTTCAAAAAGGGCAGCAAGACGGTCAAAAACAACGACAAGAAAACCATTTCGCAGTTTCAGGCGCTGTGTGCGGCACTCGCCGCCACCGTCGGCACGGGTAACATCGCCGGTGTTGCCGCCGCGATCGTAACCGGCGGTCCCGGTGCCGTGTTCTGGATGTGGATCGCCGCCTTCTTCGGTATGATGACCAACTTTTCGGAAAACCTGCTCGGTATCTATTATCGCCGCCGCAACAAGGACGGCGAATGGTCGGGCGGTCCGATGTATTATCTGCGCGACGGTCTGGGCAAACGCTACAGCGTCAAATGGCTCTCCCCCGTTTCGAAAGTGTTGGCCGTGCTGTTCTCCTGTTTTGCCATTCTGGCCTCTTTCGGTATCGGCAACATGGCGCAGATCAACAAGATCGTGTTGAATATGGATGCGGCGTTCTTTAAGAACACCTCGATCGGCACCTTGCCGAACACGGATATCCCCGTGGTACATTTGATTCTCGGCATAGCGCTCTTGATCATCGCGGCACTCATCATCATCGGCGGTCTGAAACGCATCGCCCGCTTTGCCGAAGTGGTCGTCCCCTTTATGGCGGTCGTATACGTCATCGGCTCGCTCATCATCTTTGCGATGAATTTCGATCAAGTCGGTACAATGTTTGCCGCCATTTTCAAGTTTGCATTTAGACCCGCGGCGTTCATCGGCGGCGGTATCGGTATGCTGATCAAAAAGACTATGACACAAGGCTTCAAGCGCGGCGTGTTCTCGAACGAAGCGGGTCTCGGCTCGTCGGTTATGGTGCACTCCTCCTCTAACGTGAAAGAGCCTGTGAAACAGGGTATGTGGGGCATCTTCGAAGTGTTCTTTGACACGTTCGTTGTCTGCACCATGACCGCTATCGTAGTGCTGTCCACCGGTTATATCAACCTCGCAACGGGCGAACCCGTAGCGGGTGCAAACGGTGACACACTGGTTTCCGAAGCGTTCGGCACGTATTTCGGCTCGTTGGGTACGGGCTTTGTGGCCATCGCTATGCTGTTCTTTGCTTTCACCACCGTACTCGGTTGGTCGCAGTACGGTTCGAAAGCGGTGGAATATCTCTTCGGCACGACGGGTGTGAAGATCTATAAATTCATCTTCGTGGCGATGATCGTTTCGGGCGCCGTGATGGAGGGCGGTCTTGCATGGGATCTCTCCGACACCTTCAACGGTCTTATGATGATCCCGAACTTGGTCGGTGTCCTCGCCCTCTTCCCGCTCGTTTTGAAAATCACGAAAAACTATGTGGATCGCAAGATCCGCGGCAAGGATGTTTCTCCCCTGCTCTCGAACGATCCCGACATCCAAGCGGAAATGGAACGTACACTGAGCGAAGAATAACAACCACCCCCGCCGTTTCTTGACAGAAGCGGCGGGGGTTATTATAATTAAAAAATGAAAAGAGGTGAGCGCAGTGGAACAGCGGCTTTTAGGGAAAACGGTTGCCGTCAGCGGCAGTACGGGCGGAATCGGACGTGAACTCTGCCGTGCCCTTGCGGCAGAGGGAGCACATCTCCTGCTGCTCGACCGCAACGCCGAAAAAGCGGCGGCGCTCATCACTGCGTTGCAAGCGGAATTTCCCACGTCGGTCGTCACCCACCACACGGTGGATCTCACCGATTTCGCCACCGTGAAAGCGGCGGCCGATGCCTTGTGTGACACACCGCCGTTTGCACTGATCTTGAATGCGGGGGCATACGCCGTCCCCCGTTTTCGGTGCGATACCGGTTGGGAGAACGTATTTCAGATCAACTTTGTTGCACCTTACTATCTGGCACGGCGTGTGAAAGAACGCGGCGTGCGGGTGGTCGCCGTCGGCAGTATCGCACACAACTATTCAAAGACCGTACCCGACGACATCGACTTCTCTACGCAACGTGCGGCATCCAAAGTATACGGAAACGCCAAGCGATATTTGATGTTTTCCCTGTATGCGCTGTTTCGCGGCGAAAAGGGTCTTGCAATCACCCACCCCGGCATCACACTGACCGGTATCACTGCACATTACCCCAAAAGCGTGTATTGGTTAATAAAGCCGTGCATGCGCTTGTTGTTTCCTTCCCCGAAAAATGCCTGCCGCGCGATCTTGCAGGGCGTGTTTGAAGATTGCCGCGAAAACGAATGGATCGGCCCACGGCTGTTCGACGTTTGGGGGAAACCGAAAAAGCGCACACTACACACCTGTACGCCCAAAGAAGCGGAACGGATCGCACACACTGCCGACAATATTTATAATGAATTGAGGGATACTTATGACCGTGAATGAATCCCGTGAGGCATTAAAAGTCTTACAAGCCAAACTCAGCGCATACAACCACGCCACCGCACTGATCTATTACGACGGGGCAACCACCGCCCCCGCCGGCACCGCCGCCAACCGCGGCCAAACGCTGTCGGTGCTCAGCGAAGAACAATACCG
This sequence comes from Oscillospiraceae bacterium, assembly GCA_015065865.1. Lineage (GTDB taxonomy): Bacteria > Bacillota > Clostridia > Oscillospirales > Acutalibacteraceae > SIG588. The sequence goes on from SVPM01000024.1 coordinate 6,086, forward strand.
ACTGAGCACCTGCCCCGAAACGGTGGAACTGCTGGAATTGTTGGATACGCACCGCGAGGAACTTTCTGTTGCTGAACAGCGTATCGTTTTTTTGGCACTCAAAAACATTCGCGACATGCAAAAAATTCCGATGTCGGAATACGTGGCATATCAACAGTTGTTGGTGGAGGCGGAGGATGTGTGGCACACCGCCAAAGAAACCAACGATTTTGCGCTGTTTGAGCCGTTGCTCACCCAAATTTTTGATACTCAGCGGCGATTTGCCGGCTACTGTGCTCCCGACAAAGCACCGTATGACTACTGTCTTGACCAATATGAAGACGGGCTGACAATGGATATCTGCGACCGCTTTTTTGCTGCTTTGCGCGAGCGCTTGGTGCCGCTCATCCGCCGTATCGGCGAAGCAAAACCCTTGGACGACGGATGTCTGTTCGGCCGATTTGAAGAAGCGGCGCAAGAATCTTTTTCGTTGAAACTGATGCAGATCATAGGGATCGACGGTGCCCATTGCGGACTCGGGACGACCGAGCATCCCTTCACCATCAGTTTGGGTTCTCATCACGATGTGCGTATCACCACGCACTACGACGTCGAAAACGTAGCTTCCTCGATGTACAGCGTAATCCACGAGGGCGGACATGCGCTCTACGATATGCACTCCGCCGATGAATTCGCCTACACCTTACTGGACGGCGGTGTATCGATGGGCATTCACGAAAGCCAAAGCCGTTTTTATGAAAATCTGCTCGGCCGCAGCCGTGCTTTCACAGAATACCTCTTCCCCGTGATGCAAGAGTATTTCCCCGCGCAATTGGCGGATGTGACAGCCGAAGACGTATACCGTGCGGTCAACCGCGTAACCCCCTCACTCATTCGCACCGAGGCCGACGAAGTCACTTACTGCCTGCACGTTATGGTGCGGTATGAATTGGAAAAACGTGTTATGGCGGGAGAACTGGCGGTACACGACCTGCCCGCCGAATGGAATCGGCTGTACAAAGACTATCTCGGCATTGATGTGCCGGACGACACCCACGGCGTACTGCAAGACAGTCACTGGTCGGGCGGTAACGTGGGCTATTTCCCCTCCTATGCGCTGGGGTCTGCCTACGGTGCCCAGTTACTGCGTAAAATGCGGGAAACGGTGGACGTGGAAACTTGCCTTAAAAACGGTGATTTTGCCCCTATCAATCGCTGGAATCGTGAAAACATCTGGCAATACGGTTGCCTCAAAAAGCCGAACGACCTACTGAATGATGTACTGGGCGAGGAATTTGATCCAACGGTGTTTACCGATTATTTGGAAGAAAAATACGGGGCATTGTATAACCTGTAAAAAACGCGCTTGACCGATTCAGTCAAGCGCGTTCAGACTGTCAAAAAAGTCCGGCAACCGCCGGACTTTTTGCCGTCCGCCGCCTACGGGCGGGTTTATCCGCGTGCGTTGCACGCTCGACGCGCAGGGGAACCCTGACGGTTCCCCCGCACACACCCCCTCCCTCCGTTTTATAAATAAGAGAGTGGAGTTTTTGACACACCAAACGCGCTTGACCGAATCGGTCAAGCGCGTTTTCATTTCATTCGCCTCATTCTCCTTTATATAGTTTTTGCACGGTATAATACGCGGGTTTCGGGGTGGTAACGGTCAGATCCTCTGCCACGTGCACCAAGCCGAAATGCGCCTCGCCCTCCCACTTGTCGGTGGGTTGGATGTTCGGCTGATCCAGCAACTCATACACGATAACCGCCTTTAGTTTGTCTGAATCGTAAGCGTTCATCGTGGTAATGAAATTCTGAAGCCACGCCGCCTGGTCCTCTTCCTTATACGGCCCGTTGTTCGAAGGATAGTTGCATTCCGCCACCATCATATCGCAGTGCGGAAATTTTTCCTCCAACATACGGAAGAAGGTGTGATAATCCCACGGCTCGTAAATATCCACGCCCACAACATCCCACGTGATACCCGCATCGCGGTACCATTCCAGCATGGGATAGTGGCGCGCCCCGATATTGATAACCAACTTAGCCTCGGGCGCTTCTTTGTGCCATACTTCGGTGGCGGCACGCATCTTTTCAACAGCGATCGGTACACGCTTCGGATTGAAGTAGGAAGCGGATTGTCCCGTCGGATCGGAGATATTGTAGAGTCCGCCGCCGTCCTCTTTGTCCTTACACGCCGCCCAACAGTCGGTCTCATTGAAGATCTGAAAATATTCCACCTCGTTCTTCAGTTCTCGCGCTATCACGGTCATACGAGCAGCAACGTCCTCCACCGTACCCGAAAAATCGTCCATTACCAACATCACTTGCATACCGTAACCGTGACACTTTTGCACAACGTCACGCACATAAGCAAGCCACGATTCACTCGTGGGATTGCAATTAAAGCGGTAGATCGTACTGCCGAGTTCGGCCGCCAAACGAATGGCTTCATCGGTGTTCTTCTTGTTGTATGCAGGATACGCCGCGTTATGTCCGTTGACACCCCACAAAACGGATCGTTTCAATGCCATATTATTCACCCTTAAACAATTTCTGTACCGCTGTAAAGGATCGCTTTTTTCCGTCGATGCTGTTATCCGGATTCAAACGCACCAAGCCGAAATGAGATTCGCCGTGATACGAACCTTTTTGGAGTTCGTATTCAGGTTGATCCAACAACTCGTAAATAATGACCGCTTTCATCCGATCGGATTTGTAGTCATCCATCACCTTAAGGAAACTCGTGAGCCACTCGGCTTGCGCCTCTTCGGTGAAAGGGCCGCTGTTGGCGGGATAATTGCATTCCACTACCATAAAGTCGGTGGGATACCGTTCTTCCATCTCACGGAAGAACGCGTGATGATCCCACACGTCCAGTTCATAGATATCGAACGCCGTGATATCCCACCGAAGGCCGGCTTTGACATACCAATCCAAAATGGGGTAATGACGCGAGCCGATATTAATCACCGTTTTGGCTTCGGGCGCCACACGCTGAAACGTTTCGAGTGCCGTTTTCATCTTCTCAACCGATGCGGTCACACGCTCGGGATTGTAATACCCCTCGCTCATACCCGTCCAGTCGGAAATGTCGTAGCCACCCTCTTCCCCCATCGAACACCAGATATCGGTTTCGTTGAAGATCTGGAAATACTCCACCTCGTCTTTGAGGTTTTCGGCGGCAAACGCCATATTTCGTGCAATGATATCATTGGAAATATCCTTAAAGCGGTCGAGCGCCAACATCACCTGCATGCCGTGGTCATGACACTTTCGGATAATACCGCGGATATACGCCAGTTCCCGTTCATCGGAGGGGTTGTAGTTGATACGATAAATGGTGCAACCCAGTTCGGCGGCAAGGCGGATCGCCTCATCCTCATTCGGTCGATACGCCGAGTAACTGTCGCGATGGTGGGCGTTCACACCCCATAATTTATCCGTTCCCAGTTTCATTCTCACTCACCTCGATACAACCTTTTCACCACGTCAAAGGCGGGTTTCTTCGCTTTGATGGTGTTGTCATCGTTCAAAGCTACCAGACCGAAGTGGGATTCACCGTGATACGAGCCTTTTTTGAGTTCGTATTCGGGTTGATCTAGCAGTTCATATACAAACACGGCTTTCAGACGATCGGAGTCGTATTCGTTCATCTTATTGAGGAACATCTCCAGCCACTCGGCCTCCTGCTTATCGGGATCATCATACGGCCCCCACAGGGCAGGATAATTGCACTCGGCCACCATCAGATCATAATCGGGGTAGCGATCCTCCAAGAAATGGAAAAACTCATAGTAATCCCAAATTTCGTAGTTGTCGATCGCAATAATATCCCACTTGAGCCCTGCCTCGATATACCAATCCAAAATGGGATAGTGGCGCACACCGAAGTTGATACAAGTCTTGACACCGGGTGCTGCCGCTTGCAGTGCGGGCAGTGTCAGTTTCATCAGTGCTACCGCGATCTCTACGCGTTCGGGATTGAAATAGCCGGGAGTCTGACCCGTCGGGTCGGTAAGATTGTAATAGCCGCCCTCAACACCCGAACACCAGATATCGGTCTCGTTAAGCATCTGGAAATAGTCTGCCACATCTTTGAGGTTTTCGCCGATATAGGTGATCTCCTCCACCAGTTTTTCGGGATCGGCCAACAACTCCTTGCCCCAGTTCAAACCGTAATCCAGCACCACCATCACTTCCATACCCAGTGCGTGGCACTTTTCGATCACTCCGCGCGTATACGCCACCTGCTCGGCGTTTTTCGGCCGCGCATTGATGCGATAAATGGTGCAACCGAGTTCGGCCGCCAGTTCCAGCGCTTTTTCATCGTTTGCCGCGTAGGCGGGATAACTATACTTGTTGTGTCCGTTGACACCCCATTTGATACTGCTTTTCAGAGCCATATACATACACCCTTTCTTGTGGTTTCCCTTTCGTCAGCATACCACACCTTTCTTTACGCTGTCAACAAAATTTAAAACTTTAATCATATTCATTTTGTAACCCCTATATAATTCTATGGCGGACTTCGCTTTTTCTCTGCCAAATTCTTGACTTTTTGACAGTTTTTCGCTATATTGATATTTGTAAGAAATTGGCTTTCTGACTACTTTAGGAGGTAAATTATGACAAGTGCAGACATTGTAATGTTGCTGACCGGTCTTGCCGGCGGTCTCGCCTTTTTTATGTTCGGTATGAACGTAATGTCATCCGGTCTGGAAAAGATGGCGGGCGGCAAATTGGAAACTATGATGCAAAAAGTGACGTCCAACTACTGGCTGAGTTTGCTGCTCGGTGCCGGCGTTACCATTGCCGTACAGTCCTCGTCCGCGGTGACGGTGATGTTGGTCGGTCTGGTCAACTCCGGTATTATGACTTTCGGCAGTACGTTCGGTCTGATCATGGGTTCCAACGTCGGCACCACCCTTACCTCTTGGCTACTCAGCCTTGCGGGATTAGACAGCAAGAGCAACCCCATCTTAATGCTTTTGCAGCCGATTTACTTTGCTCCCGTTTTGGCTTTGATCGGTACCGCTCTTCGTATGTTTTCTAAAAAAGAAAAATATCACGACGTCGGTGCGATCTTGATCGGTTTCACTGTGCTTATCGTTGGTATGGACTTGATGAGCGATGCCGTTGGTATCGTAGAAGAAAGCGGCAAATTGGACGTATTCCTCACCATGTTCAGTAATCCGTTTGTAACGCTGATCATCTCGACCCTTTTTACCGGTATCATTCAGTCCTCGGCCGCCACCATCGGTATCGTACAGGCACTGGCCCTCAGTGGTGCCATTACTTATGAAATGGCGATTCCGCTGGTGCTCGGTGCCAACATCGGCACTTGCGTCACCTCCCTTATCGCCACCCTCGGCACCGAAAAGAATGCCAAGCGTGTGGCCGCGATACATACGAGTGTGAACGTCATCGGCACCATTCTCTTTATGGCGGGCCTCACGGTAGTGAACATTGCGGTGCCCACTCTCTCCTCCAGCAAAGCTACGATGTTTGCGGTGGCACTGATCCACACCATCTTTAACATGAGCATCGCCATTGTGCTCAGTCCGTTCAAAAAACCTATTGTCCGTTTGGCAGAGTTTATGGTTCCCGATAAAAAAGGTGACCATAAGGAGCGCATCGTGTTTTTGGACGAGCGTCTGTTTGCCACTCCTGCCCTTGCCGTTTCGGAATGTAAGCGTTTGGCGGTGGAAATGGGCGAACTTACTCGCACCTCTATCTTCTCGGCTATTGAGCTGGTGGCACGTTACGATGCGGAAAAAGCCGCGGAAGTGCGTGAACTCGAAGGTCGTATCGACCGTTATGAGGACAAGCTCGGCACTTACCTCGTGCGCCTCTCCGGTATGGATCTGACCGATGCGGACAGCCACGAAGTCGGCCGATTGCTCCACTCCATCGGCGACTTTGAGCGTATTTCCGACCACGCGGTAAACATCGTGGATACCGCTCAGGAAATTTACGAGAAGAAGATCGCCTTCTCGGATGCGGCGCGCAGTGAACTCAGCCATATGACCGCCGCTATTGTGGAGATCATTGATTTCACCGCCGATGCGTTTGCCAAAAACGACATTGAAACGGCGGCACAGGTCGAACCGCTCGAACAGGTTATCGACGTGATGAAATCCACTTACAAGGAACGCCACATCACCCGTCTGCAGGAAGGCCGTTGCACCATCGAACTCGGATTTGTATTCAACGATCTCATCACCAACTATGAGCGCGTATCCGACCATTGTTCGAACGTGGCCATCTCCACCATTCAGCGTAATGCACCGAAGCAGGATGCACACAAATATCTGCGTAACTTAAAGAACGAGGAAAACGGTTTGTACGCGCAGCTGTATCAAGCGTGCGAAAAGAAATATCTCGAAAACTTGTAATAACGCTAAGCACCGCCCGAACTCCAAAAAGTTCGAGCGGTGCTTTTCCTTTGATTTTATTTTCCGTGGCGGTTTAGCAGCCGTTGCTTTTCGTCCCACAGTTTTTGGGAAAGGTCCACATAGTAGTCGTGCGGATTTTCGAAACGTTTCACTTCATCCCACATATCCCCTACACTGGCAAGACAATAGTTGCGGATCTCGTCAAGCGAGCGGGTTTGATGCACACACTCACCGTTACGGAACACCTCGCGTTGCAGACAAGATGCGATAAAATTCTCCACCGTCTTACGTTTCCACGTGTGCTCGGGATCGAATATCTCATACGGTTTGGTATCGTCGATCACCTCGTCGTGCATGGTGATCACATCGGCGAGCGCTTTGCCGGTGGTACGATCAAACAGACGCCACAATTTTTTGAAACCGGGATTGGTGATCTTGGCAACGTTTTCGCTCACCTTGATGCGGGAAACGATCTCGCCGTCTTCTTCCACCGCCGCCAGTTTATACACGCCGCCGAAGACGGGACTGCTGGCCGCCGTGATCAACCGCTCGCCCACGCCGAAACTATCCACACACGCGTTTTGACGGATCATATCGCGAATCAGATACTCATCCAGTGAATTGGAGGCGGTAATAGCACAATCGGGGAATCCGGCCTCGTCCAGCATTTTACGGGCCTTTTGACTCAAATAGGTGATATCACCCGAATCAATGCGAATGCCCTTCGGGCGGCATCCCAACGGCACCAACACCTCATTAAATGCACGAATGGCGTTGGGAATACCCGATTTCAGCACGTTATAGGTATCCACCAGCAACACGCAGGAGTGCGGATAACGACGCGCATACGCCTTAAACGCTTCCAATTCGTTATCGAACAACTGGATCCAACTGTGTGCCATCGTTCCCAGTGCCGGAATACCGAAATCACGTTCGGACAAGGCGCACGCCGTGCCCACGCAACCGCCGATATACGCTGCACGCGACCCGATGACCGCACCGTCCACACCCTGTGCACGGCGGGAGCCGAATTCCATCACCGCGCGTCCTTCGGCCGCACGCACAATGCGGTTCGCTTTGGTGGCGATCAACGACTGGTGGTTGATGGTAAGCAACAGCATCGTTTCAATAAACTGTGCCTGCACGGCAGGCCCGCGCACCGTTACGATCGGCTCATGCGGGAAAATGGGAGTTCCTTCGGGAACCGCCCACACGTCACAGGTGAAACGGAAATCCCGCAAATACTCCAAGAACCCTTCGCTAAACAGATTTTTTGAACGCAAAAAATCAATATCTTCTTCGGTGAAGGTAAGATTCTTCAAATACTCCACCAACTGTTCCACGCCTGCCATAATGGCAAAACCGCCACCGTCCGGCACGCGGCGGAAAAACATATCGAAATACACGATCGTATCTTTTTTGCCTTCCTCAAAAAAGCCGTTTGCCATCGTAATTTCATAAAAATCCGTAAGTAACGTCAAGTTATCCTGTCCATAAGGCAAGCCCACTGTCTTTTGCATATATTCGCACCACTTTTCAAAAAATTACAATTCCACACCGTTTTCACGGAGAAGTTCACGTGCCGACACCAGCGAGTCAACACCCTCACGGTTTTTAATGGGGGCAAACTCATAATGGCGGTCGATCTCATAGGACAAGCAATCCTTCATCATATGCACCATATCCAACACCAACGTTTCAAATTTGTAGCCGTTGGGCGCTTCGGGCTTTTGCAAAGCACCGTTTTCATCGATAAAGGGGATCTTCTTTTCCACGATATGCACCTGCATATTCTTGTTCATATTATCCTCAAGCGTGGCAAGGCGGAACATATAGTTGAGGATCACACCGAAGTTATAACTGAGATCCCCGTTCTCATTACGGGAAGTGAGCATCTCTTCGGTCATTTCATAGTATTCCACGATGGAGGGCTTACCATCCTCCAAGCACAGCACGCCCACACGCTCGTCCGGTGCGGCTTTACGCACCACCTTCGCACCGCAATCGCATCCCGACAGAATGGTAGCGCCCACGTAGCAAGGATCGTTGATGCGTTGAAGCACGTTATCCACCGAAAACACCGTCAGCCATTCCACGCCGCGCGACTTCAACTCGTCCAAATACCCCGCTTTCGCAAGCGAAAGGAACCAGCCGCCGTTACCGTTGGGCGACATGGACAGTTGTGCTTTGCCTTCCATCAAGATCTTGCCGTTATAGTCCACCGACGGCACCATTTCCTGAATAAAGAAACGGATGTAATCTTCGCTGTAGCCGAAATAGTTATGCTCACGGAAGAAGTTCACCGTGTCGTCATTGTTCTTTTGACTGGTCATCACGTACAGCGGGATCCACGCACCCGTGCGGTCTACCACATCCATAATATTTTGAATCAAACGCTCAAACAGATACAGCGGACGGGTCACGCCCACATCCAGCATACCCTTCGGTTTATCCAGTCCCAAACGGGTGCCCTGACCGCCCGCAAGCAGCACGGCGCCCACCTTTTCGGCTTTCAGCGCTTCGATACCGCATGCTTCAAACTCGGCGCGGCGCGCTTCGATCTCCGGAATCTCCAACGCACCCAGCGGTTCCAGATGGCCGCGCTCAGCGGTGATAGCACTTTGGTCGTGGATCAGTGAAAGCAAACTCCAATCCACCGCCGCGATCTGCGAGAGCAGCTGTTCCCGCTCGCTTTCGTTCAGTTCATCCCAAAAACGGAGCAAATGCTGTTGACCGTACTGTTCGACCAACGCCTTAGCCTCTGTGTAATTCATCGTAATCTTCCTCCCCAAAATCAACCTTTACGTTTTATCATCGACTGCAGCAGTTGCAGAAGATACCGAAATTCCATCGTGCGAAGGAACGGTAACAAGCATACCGCACCCGCACACACCACACTGATGACCGCACGGCACAGCAAGGTAGGCACTGCCCCCATTGCGGGCAACGCACGGCACAGCAAGCCGCCGCCTGCCATACCCACCGCTGTCAACACGGTATACAGCGCATACCGCCGAAAATACCCTGCAGGAGACCGTTTGAACACGTGCTTATACACAACGCAGGGCTGTACCCACAGTGGGAGCAGCGCCATACTGGCAACGTTGGCAAGCAACACATACTCGATCCTATGGGTGGTAAACGCCAACGTAAGCGAAAGTCCCACGTTCACCGCCGTTTCAAGCAACGGCAGATAACGGTCGGGGCGATAAAGCCCCGTGCTGTCCCGCACCAGAAAAATGACACGACGCAGACTATAGATATAAAAGTAGGCCGCAACCAGCAGTGCCACACCGCTGCTCAAACGGTTTTCCTCCCCTACCCACATACCGATAAAGGGTTGAATAAGCAACAGCAACGCCGTGGAGCAGAAGCAGGATATCACAAAATTGAAATAGTAGAGAATGTTAAACTTCTCGTGTGCCGCATCGGTATCCCCACCGGTGAGGTAATCTCCGAAACTGGCGGTGATCCCGCTGAAGGTCTGTGTCACCAAAGCCGTGACCGCATCGGTCACGGTGAGGTAATAGGAATACATGCCGTTCACCACCGTGCCGAGCACGCTGCTGATGATAAGAATGCCGGCCTTGTGGGAAGCGACTCCCCCGATCTTGTGAAACAGCATTGCATACAACGTGGCAAATACCGAACGGCGCTGTTCGCCGCTGATACTATCCCGTTCGCGCATCGCGTTCAGTTCGGGGTACATCCGCTTAAAGTTACGGTGGATCAGCAACGCCGCCACCGCGCGACACGCCACACGGATAAGGATATACACCACAAAATTGCGCGTCAACACCAAGAAGGTGACCTGTAACACCATCGTGAGGAAGTTCATCCCCACTTCGTTGATGTTGTTAAGGTAATTCTTCTGGTCGGCGATCAGCAACGCTCGCTGATGGGCAAACAAGTAGGAGGCCAGTGTGTCCATTGTGTACAAGAAAAAGGTCACACCGATATACCACGGCGAAAGGGTGGTATCTTTCGCCAAGCGATGGATCACAAACGCCATCAACAGACCGATGGACATCACGATTCCGGCTATCAAGGTGTACGCTCGTTTATAGAAATTGAGAATACGATGGATCTCCGCCTTGTTGTCTTCGGCAATCGGTTTGTAAAGGAGATATACGAGCCCCGTGCCGATACCGAGTTCCGCCAGCGCCAGCATAGAAATAACACTCTTAAACAGACTTTCCACACCCGACAATTCGGTACCGAAACCGCTTGCCAACGTATCAAATTGCGCCACGAACACCCAGCGAGTGATGAGGGTGCTGACGGTAAGGATCACATAACTCAATATGCTGAAGAAGGCGTTTTTCATCGCCTTTTGCGTGCGTTGTTGTTCTTTCACGCCTTCTCCTTTCGGCTGAACAGCCTATCCAGTTCCCGCATCGGTGCATCCAATCGGTAGGGGGCATCGTCAAGCAGCATCACAGCAAAGCCAAGATACGTCCAAAACACGAATTCCGAGTTTTTCGACAGGAAAAACAACGTGGTATCTGCCATATTGATAAACACCAACGTGGCGAGGAGGGATGCCAGCACCGCAAGCACCGCGTATTGCGGGTGATCGGTGCGGCGAAGCAAACACCGCAACAGGAAGAACGCGGCACCGCCGATCAACAGGAAGAAGAACACACTTCCCACCACACCGACCGACACGAGCGACTGCAAAAACACGTTGTGGAAATGGGACAGCTTTTCGCCGCTGGTTGCCGAAAGGCGAATAGTATTCTTAAGCGCAAACGGTCCGTAACCGAACAGGGGACGTTTTAAGAACGCCTCTACCCCCTGCTTCCAAATCACCGGACGTCCTGTCAGTACACCGTGGGGATTTTCACGATCCACCTTAACAGGGCCGCTGTTTTGCGTCGTATTGTTTTGCACGATCATACCGCTGTGCGGATCATCATCCTCCGCGGGAGACTCCGCCCGATCGCTCACCGAAGGGGTGAAAAACTGCGGCAGATAGGCGCAACCTTGGCGGATATACGGTGTCAGCACCACCACCGCCGCCGCCACCGCGACCGCCGCCGTAACACCGACACTCCAACGCTTTGCCGCACCACCCGCAAGACGTCCGCGCAACAACCACAATGCGACCAACGCACCGAACAATGCCGTTGCCAACGTAAGGCTGCGTGAATTGGAAAGCACGATATGCAAAAGGTTCAACAACATGGAAAGTGCCAACAGCACACGCAACACCCATTTTCGCCCTTTGAGACGCACCCATTCCACCGCCGCAGCCGCAAGACCGATGAATGCGGAAGGATAGATCGCGTTGCGATATATGCCTGTTAAACGTTCCGCCACAAACCCTTGCGGATATTTGTAGTCGGTGATATGGCTGTAAAAATACCCGCCCCAACTTGTAAGGAACATTCCGAGGCCGACAGCGGCCGCCGCCGTCGTGACGGCGATCATCAACCAGTTGATACCGCACAGACGCAACATACCTTGTTCGGCATCCTCCGTCACGGGAGGGTACAGCACCCACAAAGTCACGAACGAACACACCCAGTTGAGCGCCGTTTCATACCATGCGGCAGGGTACACTACCGCTACCACCGCCACCGTTACGCCGTAAGCGGCAAGCAGGCCGGCCACCGGCAGAGCAAAGCGCACCTTTAAAATACGGCGTGTGGTAAAAACATCCCACAAGATCGCGGCCGCCGCCCACACAAGGCCCACTTTTTTCCACACCTGCACGTACGCCATAATGAGCGGGATCTCACTCAAGAAGGAGAACAGAAGAAAATACACTTGTACAAAGAAGGGGTCCAACAGAAAGGATATCCCGCTTTTGAGTTTATTTTTCACGTTGTTTTCTCCCCTTTCTTTGCAAATCCTCAATGGCCGCCAATACACGGCGGTTGTTTTGATCGTCACGGTAGCGGAAGGTGCTGTCCACCCGCGCCGCATACGTGTCGGCCATCGTAAAGTCGCACGCATACGAAGCCATCAACTCGTCCACCAGTGCATCCACCGTCTTTACCACCGGCCCGAAACCGTCGTCGTTAAAATCAAAATAACTGGCGGGATAGTGTTTCGCCCGAAACTCTTCATAATCAAACTGGAAGTAACAGAGCGGCTTTTTCATATACGCGAAATCGAAAAAGATACTGGAATAATCCGTCACCAAATACGCCGATTCTTTCAGTGCCGTCTGCACGTCATATTCCGCCATGGAAGCAATACGCACACGGCTGTTCTCCCCCGCAAATGCGGAGAGAAAGGGTTGCATCTGGCTATGCGGGAAGAAGAGCAAGTGCAGATCGTTTTCTTCCAGAAAACGATTTAACCGCTCATCACTGAGTAAGCGGCAATAGGTCTGCACGTAATTCGAAGCACGCACCTCTTCCACCACGTCCTCCGCCGTTTTTCCAAACGGCGGATACAACCAAAAACGCCACGTAGGCATCACCAATATCTGCTTTTTATCCACCGTGAAAGCGTTCAATTCATCGTAACGCGACAATCCCGTTACCACCACGCGCTCGGGCGGATAGTGCAGATCCTTCACGATGGCTTCGGCCTCGCGATCGGTCGTTGCCAAAAACAGGTCGATGCGGTTATCTTTACACTGCAAAAACGGCGGTGCGTTATAGATCACACCGTGCTGCAAAAACACGGCTTTAAACCGATACAATCCCATCATCTGGAACTGGCGGCTCATAAACTGTGCAGGCAACCCACGTCCGGTACGCGCACTGATATCCATCTCTGCCGCCCACGTGTAGACGTGATGGCGAAACGAACCGTGGCGGATCACGTTACCCAACGCCGCCACACGCGGATAGTCCGCGCTGTCAAAACGGATGGGATAATACACCGGCCGTTCGGGATAGTGCTCACGCATAAATTTGAAAAACCGGTATCCGTTATCCCGTGCGGTATGTTCCATTTCCGACACGATCCACAAGTGCCGCCGAAACAGGCGCAGCACCAATCCGCACGGACAAGACAGCAAGATCAAGAACAGATCCTTGATGTCCACAAGACGGATAATATTCAATTTTTTCAGCCGTGCGGTCAAATAGGAAAGGTTCACGTATCACACCTGCCTGTTATTTTTTCAGGTCCTGCTTTATCTGGGAACTGGAAATTTCGGGCGTGCGCGGCAGATACACCACCTCGCACAAATCTTTCAAATCGTCAAATTTCCCTTTCCAGTCGTCCCCCATCACGAAGGTATCCACGCGAAACTCCTTCACGTCCGAACGCTTTTGTTCCCAACAGTTCTCGGGAATGACCAAATCGACATAGCGCACGGCTTCCAGCAGTTTTTTGCGCTCCTCGTAAGAGAAATAGCACTTCTTTTGCTTGCAATCCCAGTTGAATTCATCGGTGGAGAGTGCCACGATCAAATAATCCCCCAACTCCTTCGCCCGTTTGAGCAGATTGATATGCCCGTAATGCAACAGATCGAACGTTCCGTAAGTTATCACCTTTTTCATTCGCCGAAAACCTCCTTCAGCAGTCGTGCACTGCTGTTATTATCACAATACGTATTGATCTTCTCATTCACTGCGCGACGCGCTTCGCCGAATGTGTCGCGCGCAGCAACCACATCGTGCAAAAACGCGGTAAGCCCTTCGTAATCCTGCACGGTCTTGCCCGGCATATACTCGAGCGGGCGATCAAACACGAAGCCGCGATTGGCCTCATACTGTGCCATATCGTCAAATACAAAGCCGATAGGACGATCAAGCATCAAATAGTCCATATATACCGACGAACAATCGGTCAGCAAGGCGTCTGCCTCCCCCACCAAATGATACAAAAGACCCGCTGTCTTTCGTAAAAAGCGAATGTGGGAATAGGTGCGCGTTTCCGCCGGAATCTCCACCTGCATCGGATGCAGTTTGATGAGCATCATACTGTTCAACGACACCAGTTCCGCGTTCAGCGCCGCGAGTTGCTCACCCGTGAGGAAAGCCACCCCTTCCTCTGTGCCGCCGTTACCGTCGCACCGCACGTCACCGATCGCACTGCGGCGGTAGGTAGGCATCCACAAAAACAGGCGGTCAAACGCCGTGCGGTCGATTCCCATCTGTGCCAGCACATCCGACTTCTCGAACAACGCATCGTTGCGCGGTTGTCCCGTCAGCAAACATTGAGCGGGCGAGCAACCGAACGCACGTGCCATCACGTCTTGAAACAGCGGCGACGTTGCGATGGTATAGGTAAAGCAAAACACCTCGTCCGCCGGATGGGTCGCATCCAGTTTCATAATGGTTTTAAGCGGCATACCGTGCCATAAACTGACCACCGTCTGCCGTTTTGGCGGGCGGTTGTTAAACAGACCGTGGGTGTGGAACACGTATTTTGCGCGAAAATATCGCCACATCCCTTTCAGCGAGTGTTGCCGACAGCACCGCTCGGGCGGCAGTGCGGCAGGCACCTCACCGTTCAGCAGCCACGTGATACGGTATTGCTTGTCCATACCGCTCCGCACCATTTCTTCATACACCGCGCGAGCATTGTCGCTGTAATCCGGAAAGGAACAAAACACCACTTGTTTTGCGGCTTTCGGCACACAGGCGTTCACCAATGCGAAAGCCGCAGCAACCATGCGGTTCATACCTTACCCTCCAGCGCAGCACGCATACGCGCCGCCAGTTCTTCAGCCGAAAACGGGTCAAAGAAGGAGGCCTTTTCATAACCTGCCAGTATCTCATTTGAGAACGGACAGTCCGAGGCGATAACGGGAGCACCCGTCAGTCGCGCTTCCAAAAGCGGCAAACCAAACGTTTCCACGTAGGACGGGAACAGCAATACCGCATGAGCATATCCGGCCATCACCGCTTCCCGCGGAATTTGACCGAGCAACTGCACTCGTTTTTGTGCCGCAGGATATTGGGAAAGTTGCGGCAACTGTTCCGCACGCAAGGTCAATTGCACCGTAAAGTCCTCCACCCCTTCGGCGGCAAGGCGCTCAATGGCTTGGAAGATCACCTCGTGATTCTTGTAACTGAGCGGCGATGCCGGATAAAAGAAGGTGCGCTCCCATTTCGCAGGATCAAACGTTTCGCTTATCGTCACATTGACCTGCGGCGCTTCCAACACCACTTTGTCGGGCGAGATCCCTGCCTTTTCACACGCGGCCGTTTTCATCCATTCGGTCTGCACAATAACCTTATCCGCCACCCGCAATCCGCGCAGAATGCGCGGTGCCAAAATGTGCTGATACACCCAAAACAACGGGTTTTCCCGCAATTTGAAGCGAATTCCGCAAAACGGCAACGGTTGATGCAGATACATCGTCTGCGGTACTTTTGCGCCCGTAACCGCCGTGTTTTGTAAACTGAACACGCGTGTGATCCCCTCTTCTTTCATCAAGCGGGGCAACGTCACGTGTTCAAACCACAAGCGATGCAACCAACTGCGCTTCACCCACGGGAAACGACGCACACGCAAATGCTCGGTCTCCTGAAGTTCGGGCAAACTCACGCAAAACACAAAGTTTGCCCGCGTATCCTCGCGCAGACGGTCGTAATATTCCTGCAAAATGCTGAGTGCACCGCCTTCGGCGGCGGCCACGTCCAGTACCAATACTGTTTCCATCCCGTTACCTCATCTCACAGACCTCGTCGAACAATTTGTACAACGTGGTCATAAATTTTTCCTTGGTGCAATGCTCATCGTAATACCGTCGTCCGTTTTCACCTTGGCGGCGACTGCGTGCAGGGTCATTTATCATCTGGTTCATAATACGCGAAAGCCCTTCGCTGTCCCCTGCGGGTACCGCCAGACCGCAATCCACCGATTCGGTGATTGCAGCGGAAATACCGTTACAAGACACCGCGATCGGTTTGCCCGCACTGACGTATCCTTGCCACTTGGAAGGCAACGTAGAGGCGCCAACCACACTGTCGGTCAAGGTGAGCAAAAATACGTCTGCCAATTTATAGAAAGAAAGCAACTCCTCCGGCGGGAATTTGCCGTGGAACGTGATACGATCACTCACTCCGAGTTCTGCCGCCAGTTGCTCGCACCCCGCACGGGCGGAACCGTCGCCCACCATGTGAACGTGCCACGGTGCAGTCGCTTTTTCTTTGAGCAGAGCGGCAGCACGCACGATATTTTCCACGTCCTGCGCCGCTCCGATGTTCCCCGCAAACATAAAGTCGGTCACACCGTTTTCTTCGTACACCCCCGCCACTTCGCGATACAAGTCTTCCGCGTGTTGCGGCATCAGCACCAACCGCTCGCGCGGCACTTCATTCACCGTAGTGAGGTAGTTCTCAAACGGCTCGGAAGTGATCGCCACGCGGTCGGCTGCATTAAACAAATCACGGCTGACACGTTTCATATACCGAAACAGCGGCGACGTTTCACCCACACCCCACACTTTAAGGCACTCGGGCCAAATGTCACAGCAATAAATGACCAGCGGAGCCTTACGCCGTTTGTGCAGTGCCACTGCCGGAATGACCTGCAACACGGGCGAGGTCTCATAGGAATAGATCACATCCGGCTTTTGGCGGGTAAATCGTGCGTATAACCAACCGCTCACCACAAAAGAAACGTAATTCAGCATACGGCAAAGCACCCCACTGCGCCGTGCCACGGTAGGGACACGCACTACGTTCACACCCGCCACCGTTTCGCGGCGACGGCGAAACCCCCGATATTCCTTCGGAATGCGCGAGGTGGTATAATCCGGCAAGCCGGTCAATACCGTCACGTTATGCCCGTCCGCCGCCATCTGCTGCGTGATCTCGTTAATACGAAAATTATCGGGATAATACATTTGCGAAACGACAAAAATGTTCATATCCGTCACCTTTTATGTTTTATTCGATCTCCTCGCCGTTTTCCAGTTTGGCAAGCATGTCCACACGCGCTTGATGGCGACCGCCTTCATACGGAGTGGTAAGGAACGTACGCACAATGGCTTTGGCCAACTCGACCCCCACGATGCGCGCACCGAACGCCAACATATTGGCATCGTTATGACGGCGCGTCAACTCCGCCGACAACGGGTCACTGCACAGACCGCATCGAATGCCGCGCACCTTGTTTGCGGCGATCGAAATACCGATACCCGTACCGCAAATAACGATACCGCGGTCGCACTCCCCCGCTGCCACCGCACGTGCCGCGCGCGCCGCAAACACGGGGTACGCGCAACTTTCTTCGGTGTAGGTGCCAAAGTCTTTATACTCCAACCCCATATCGTCCAACAACTTGATAATCTCGTTCTTCATACCCACGGCGGCATGGTCACACGCTAAGGCGATCATAGCAAGCAACTCCTTTATATCGAAACGTTTACAGAATGGTATAGTATATTTAGTATATTGTATCACACAATCCCGAAAAACGCAACCGCTATTCAAAGAAAAACAGCAGATTCTTACAAGCACATTCGAGATTCCGCCCGCAAAAGAGCGCTTGACATTTCTTGGCACTTTAGGTATACTAATAATCGTTCCGCTCGCACAAAACCGAAACCCCATCGAAGAGTGGCACAATCGGTAACGCACCTGCTTTGGGAGCGTGTCGGGCGTTTAATGTCCTAAAAAATAAAAAGCCTCAAAACCCCTGTATTCATGCGGGTTTCGGGCATTTGTAAAAATCAAAAAATCGGTCAAAAATCGTTTTG
>SVPM01000025.1 GCA_015065865.1 Oscillospiraceae bacterium
CCAAAGAGGAAAATAAAAAGCCGCTGATAAGTGCGGAGCGATTAGCGTTCTGGCTAACCGACCTACTCACCAACGGCGATAAGGACGACCCAGCGTATCAACAGAGAATTATCGACACTCTGGTAAACAAGGTGTTCGTATTCGACACGGACGACGGAGGAAAGAAGATAGTCATAACCTACAACACCAGCCGTAGCTTGAAATCGACTATTACGCTCTCCGATGTAAAGTCCTACCTTGAGAGTTCGGATATTAAGGGTTACGCTCGACCAAACAAGACACTGACCTTTCGGTCAGTGTCTTGTTTTTTAGGTCGGATGACAGGACTTCGGCTTCGGCGCAGTCCCGAACGAAGTGAGGGACGAAGGGTCGCGTTCGCGAGCGCCGCCGGTGGCGGATACAGCGAGCGATAAGCGAGTGCCGCGGTCGAAATTCGTCGAGCGATAGCGAGGAACGCGAATTTCGGGCACCGCAAACGGGTCGCGTTCGCGAGCGCAGGACACGGTTCAAGTTATCATATTATCCAATTCCCTACACCGTGTCCCCGAGAAACGCTAAAAGCGTTTCTAACAAACCGCCTTCTTTTTTCGAGAGCGGCAACGATCAAGAAGAAAATGGGGCTGTCACGGTCGATGCTCGCCCTGCTCAATCGCACGGCATTAAACCGTCTGGCGTTGGTGTGGGACGAGAACGAGGCGCCGATATAAAGAAAACAGACCACCTGTTCGGGTGGTCTGCCGTTGTTGTTATTTTTGTGCGAGGTACGCTTCGATTGCGGCTTTGATGATTCTCGCCTGGCTAACCCCATCCGCTTTGCATTTCTCGCGAAATGCTTCAGCCATTGCTTTTGGTATGTCGGCGCGGATGGTAGAGTAGTTGGCATCAATCCAGCGACGCTTCACCTCATTTGATGTCTTTCCTATTGACAACATCCCCTTTCTATGATATTATAATAGCAGAAACGCCGACAGGCTGACGAAGCGTCACCCGTTAAGGTTTCTGCTTGCGAAATAACCGCTGTCTTTGTGAGGGAGAGCGGTTGTTTTTTTATGGTAATCACGAGGAGTAATACTACGATAAGTATCAGCAGTTCGTATCCCATAGCGTCACCCCCTTTCCACCGTTAAGGGGTTTCGCGTAACCGTCTCGCCTGTCGGCGGTCGCTTGGTTTCCCTTGCGACACTTACAGTATAGCATACACCGCTGTGTATGTCGGCCCCTTTTGCGAATTTTCTCAAAAATTTTTTCAACCGCCGATTTTACCGTCCCGTTTTGGGACGGTTTTTCTTGTTTTTTGGCAGTTGCACACCTATTGCACACTATTTGTACAGCAGTTCATCTTGACTATTGAAAAAACCTGCGTAAAATGGTACGCGTAAAGATAGCTTTACCCATTATCCATCATTTAGTGAGGTGTTTTTATATGAGATTTGACCGTGCTCTTATTGATGCCGACGAGGTCGAGGAAATCGTTGAAAGATAGGCGACGATGTACTAAACGAACACGACTCGTCCAAACCGAGGTTTGCCTACATCGCTGGCGAAACAACAGTCAATGGAGTGCTTCTTGAAGCAAAACTCTCCATCAAAAAATCTCCGCAAAAGAATCGTCTTCACGTTCATGCGGTATATATAAATGAAACCACCGATCAACTCGCAATTTCCGAAACCGGAAATGAGGCGAGCTCTCGAATCGATGGTTCCAAAAACAATATACCACAAACACCACCTACTGTCAACACAAATTCTTCCACAGATTCTCTACCCTTTACGGATGCGGTATTTGCTAACACCACAGAAACCTCTCCCGCCGACGACGTGCCCGACTTCGTGAAAAACGTGTGGGATACTCCGTCGGAGGATGCCTCCCCTACTCCGCCGACCGCTGACAACGGCAAGCGAGAGCGTTTCAACAAGGCGTTTGCAGAACAACAGGGAATGGATATAGAACAAGTGGTCACCGACAATGGCCGCACGATGGATCAACTTTCCGCTCAATACGAAGCAACGCTCCCCGATGACGTGGATGCACTCACCGACGTGGTGGAGAACCTTGAAAAGAAGGCGGAGCAGGTACACCGTGAGTTTGGTAACGTGAACGGCGCACTTCCCATCAACATCCGGTTGTTTGCCGCGTTCGCAATTCTGCACATACCTTCTTTTCCGCAAAAAACCGCCCCAAGCACATATGCTTGGGGCGGTTACACTTATATCTTACAGCTGGGGGCCTGCCGCAACGAGCGCCTTGCCCGCATCGTTACCCGTATACTTATCAAAGTTCTTGACAAAACGGGCGGCGAGATCTTTCGCCTTGGCTTCCCATTCCGCGCCGTCCGCATAGGTGTCGCGCGGGTCGAGAATGCCGCTGTCCACACCCGGCAGGGCGGTGGGCACTTCGAGATTGAAGTAGGGAATCTTCTTGGTTTCCGCATTCAGGATGGAACCATCCAAAATAGCGTCGATGATGCCGCGGGTATCCTTAATGGAGATACGCTTGCCGGTGCCGTTCCAGCCGGTGTTGACCAGATACGCCTTCGCACCGCTCTTTTCCATCTTCTTCACCAGTTCTTCCGCATACTTGGTGGGGTGCAGTTCAAGGAACGCCTGACCGAAGCAAGCCGAGAAGGTGGGCGTCGGCTCAGTGATACCGCGCTCCGTACCTGCCAGTTTGGAGGTGAAGCCGGAGAGGAAGTAGTACTGTGCCTGCTCGGGAGTGAGCACCGACACGGGAGGCAACACGCCGAACGCATCCGCCGACAGGAAGATCACGTTCTTGGCATCGGGCGCCGCCGACACGGGACGCACGATCTTTTCGATATGGTCGATCGGGTAGGACACGCGGGTGTTTTCGGTAACCGAACCGTCATCGAAATCGCAAACGCCGTTTTCATCCACCGTCACGTTCTCGAGCAGGGCGTTACGACGGATCGCCGCATAGATGTCCGGCTCGGACTCTTTATCGAGGTTGATGACCTTCGCATAGCAACCGCCTTCGAAGTTGAACACGCCCTTGTCGTCCCAGCCGTGCTCGTCGTCACCGATGAGCAAACGCTTGGGATCGGTGGACAGGGTGGTTTTGCCGGTGCCCGACAGGCCGAAGAACAAGGCGGTGTTTTCGCCGTTCATATCGGTGTTGGCGGAGCAGTGCATCGATGCCATACCTGCGAGCGGCAGGTAGTAGTTCATCATCGAGAACATACCTTTCTTCATCTCGCCGCCGTACCACGTGTTCAAAATGACCTGCTCTTTGGAGGTCAGGTTGAAGAGAACCGCCGTTTCGGAGTTCAGACCCAACTCTTTGTAGTTCTCCACCTTCGCTTTGGATGCATTGTACACCACGAAATCGGGCTCAAAGTTTTCGAGTTCCTCCGCCGTGGGAGCAATGAACATATTCTTCACGAAGTGCGCCTGCCAAGCAACTTCCATCACAAAGCGGATCGCCATGCGGGAATCGTTGTTGGTGCCGCAGAACAGATCCATCACGTACAACTTTTTGTTGGAAAGCTGCTTCATAGCGAGTTCTTTGCAAACGTTCCAAGCCTCAACGGTGGCGGGCTTGTTATCGTTTTTAAACTCGTCGCTGGTCCACCACACGGTGTCCTTGGAGGTTTCGTCCATCACAATGAACTTATCCTTGGGGGAACGGCCGGTGTAGATACCGGTCATCACATTGACGGCGCCCAGTTCGGTCACCTGACCTTTTTCAAAGCCTTCCAGAGTCGGGTCGGTTTCGGCCGCGAACAGCTCCTCGAACGAGGGGTTGTGGACGATTTCGGTAACGCCCGAAATGCCGTACTTGCTCAGATCCAACTGTTTCATACTGCTTCATTCCTTTTCTGATTATAGAATAATTTTGGGCGGGTGAGTCGGCTCACTTGTTATATGCGAGCCACAGTCCCCCATTGTCTGCTATTATACTACACATTTACGTTGATTTCAATACACAAAAAAGGAAAATTCGTTGTTTTTGAAGGCGGAAAAAGTGGGTAATTTGCTACCATACAACAAAACGGCACTCTGCAGGGACTGTGCAGAGTGCCGTTTGAGAGTATCGTTATACCAATTCCACCAACACGTCGTGAGGGGCGTTATCGCCGAAAGCGGGGATCACGTTGCCTGCCACCGCCTCGCCGTCCACCGTGAGTTTCACCGCGTTGCCGCCGCGGTTTTCAATGCGTATGTTCAGCATACTGCCGCGATAGGGGCGCTGTGCCTCCACCACGTCCCACGAAGCGGGCAGATTCGGACGGATGGCCAACCCATCAAATTCGCGGGTGATACCGAGCACCCCTTCATAATAGTCGCGCAGACCCCACGCAGAGGAACCCGTCTGCCACGAGAAACCGACCACCATATCTTCGTTTTCGTGCTTGCCGTAACAGTTGGTGAACACGTATGGCTCGGTAGTGGTCTTTTCGCTGGGGTTTGCCGCACCGCCGGGAATCATTTTAAGCAGCGTTCCCACCGCTTGTTCGCCGCGCCCCAGCTTGCAATCCGCCATCACCTTAAAGGCGCAAGCGTGGTTGTAGATACCGCCGTTCTCATACACGCCGGGCGGCATCGCCGACATACGCCCCACGGCGGGGTCGTACTTGCGGTACGGCGGCGAGCAGATCGGCACACCGCATTCGGTTTCCATGCCGTCCATCGCGCGGAGTATGGCGGGCAATCGGTCGGCAGGAATGATGTCCGAAAGGATCGCCCACACCTGCGGGTTGACGTAGATGTTACCGCCGTTTTGCGAGGTCTTATCCCCCACCACGCCGAATTTGCTGAATGCACGGACGTAATACTCCCCGTTGAACGCCACCTCGTTGGTATGTGCCGCAAGTTTTTCGCGGAAACTTGCCAACAGATCGGCGCGGGTGTCATCGCCCCTGCGGCGCGTAAGTTCGATCAACTGACCGAAGGAGAAGCAGATAAGCATTGCCATGAACACCGATTCCGCCGTATCGTCGGGAATGTTCAGTGCATCGTTCCAGTCGGCGTGATGGATACGCGGCATACCGTGCGGACCGTAGTTATCCTCCCGCATAAACCAATCGGCCGCCGTTTGCAGGTGTTCGTACACGGTGGCTTCACCGCCGTCAAAATACGGGATCACCTCATCGCAGAACGCGAGGTCGCCGCTTTCCTTAATATACTCGCATACCGCCATGGTAAGCCACGTGGACGGGTCGGAATAGGTGTCGGGTTCGCGCCAACCGATCGCCCACGTAAGGAGCGAATGTCCGTCGGCACACTGATTGGCAAGGCAATCCGACACCGCCTTGCGGGCGAGTTTGGTATCGTAATTCAGCATACCCAGCACGATCTGCGCGTTATCACGCACGGCTTGCTTGCCGAGCATACAGTAACTGACCTGCTTTTGCACCCAGAAATTCATCAAGTTATTGATACGCTCTTCGGGACAAACGGTACGCAGATCACCGAACTTGCGGATACCTTTTTCATAAAGTCCTTCGAACGCCGCCTGCGCTTTTTTAATCAGCACCTCTTTGCGTGAGGCGATGATTGCAGGGTCGGAGGGGGCAAAACCGATCACGTAGTAGAGCGTTTTTTCCTCGCCCGGCGCCAGCGTGACCTTGTTTTGCAAGATGCCGCCGCGTGCGCGCACCGCCGCGTGGGTACAACCGAGATCGCGATTTTCCTGCAACGTCACGGGAACCGCTGTACTGCCCGCCGTGCCGAGGAAGTGTTCCAAACGCGCTTCAAACGCCGCCACGGGAGCCGAGGACATCACGTAACCGCTGAAGATATCGTCCGGCATAAAGGGGCTGATCAACTGGCAAAACAGCGTTTCGGTATCGGGAAGCCACATCGTCGCCCCCGTATTCGCCGCGTAATAATACCGCGACTGTGTAAAACCGTTTAAATTCAGTTGCGAAAATGCAAACACGCTGAGAGCACGCGGTCGGTCGGATTCGTTTTTCACCGTCACCTGCCACACTTCCGCCAGTTCATCTTCCAACACCGTCACCGTTTGCTCGCCGTATACACCGCCGCGGCGGGAGGAAAAGCGGCTGAACGCGAGGCCGTGTTCACAGCAAAAGTCCTCCACGGGGCGACAGGTGGGCGCATAGGCAACGTTCCAGTAATCCCCCGTTTCGTCATCCCGCAGATACACACAAGACATATTGGCGGGATCGGTCACGTTCACACGTTCCGACGTGTCGCGCAGCAACCATGAAACCGACCCGCCGATATGGTTGGTCATGGTGATGAAAAAGCCTTTTTCGGTCTCGTTCCACATATAGTTTTCCCACTTACGCCCCGTTTCGGCGGTGGTGGTAAAAAAACTGCCGGTTTGTTTATCAAAGCGGTAATCCATAGTTTCGACTCCTTTACAATATAATCGTTTCACCCGATTTTACACACTTCAAATGCCCGTCCGCATCAAACCACACGTCGGTAGCGGTGGGATTGTGCACCATCGTATCGTCGGCAGAAAATTCCAACGCTTCCCACGCTTTCACATAGTCATATATCTCACCGTTGGTCGCATACCACGTGTCGTCGTTGCCGCTCAATTTATCGCACAGCGCTTCCATATGCCCCCAGTTTTCGTGACTGTCAAACTCATAGCTGTGACCCCACAAGTAGAACAGACGGGGGTAGCGCCCACCGTTGTACGTATCTTGCTCGTTGATCGCGCAAAACTTGTCGGCATACGCCATCACATCGGGATTGTCGTGGTGCGCTGTGGGCATCCACGCATACCAATCGGTCGGCAATTGAAAGCGGTCGTTATCGCCCGCCAGTGTGCGAGCATAGGTGATGCCGAGCGCTTGCAAATACGCTTTCACATCCTCATAAGTATGGTCACCCGTAAAATAGGTGATCCCCGAATCCGGATACGCCATACCGCGCACGATACGCCCAAACGTCTGCTCCAGTGCCACGCGGCAATTCATCACGTCACAAATACCGTCGGCAACGCTGATCACACCCGATGCACGGTGCAGTTCGCCGTGTACCGCTACTTCATGCCCGTATTGCAAGATATCTTCTCGGATCTCCGCGGGCGTAATACGGCCGTTTTTCCCCCACAGACCGCTGTTGACGTTGAACGTCCCTTTCAGCCCGCGTTCGGCCAGCAGTTTTGCCAACCGCTTATCCGCCGTAACACCGTCATCGTAACTGAAGGTGACCGCCTTGAATTTCCCTTCGGGAAATCGCAAAAACCGATACCGCATACTATTCCTCCTTTACAGTACGAGCGTTTCGCCCGCTCTCACACAATAGATCGCACCATCAATGCTCATCCACACGTCGGTCACGGTGGGATTGTATATTCGTTGATGATCGGCAGAATATTTAAGCGATTCCCACGCATTTACGTAGTCGTATATTTCACCGTTGGTCGCATACCACGTGTCGTCTTTACCGCCGACCTCCTCACACACGCGTTCCAGCATATCCCAACTCTTATCGTTTTCAAATTCATAGCTGTGGCCCCACATGGAGAAAAGGCGCGGCTCACGCACCGCGATGTACAACTCTTCTTCCCGCAAAGCCACAAAACGGCGAACGTACTCCATCACGTCGGGATTTTGTGCTTTGACCGACGGCATCCATTGATACCAATCGGTCGGAAGTTCAAAATCAAAATTATCGCCACCCGCCGTGCGGCAATAATCAATGTCCAGCGCACGCAGATATTCCCGCACCGTTTTATAATCACTGCCCACGCCGAACGTCATCGTATCGGGATACGCCATACCGCGTATGATGCAACCGAATGCATCTTCCAGCGCCGTGCGGCAATCCAACACCTCTCGAATACCCTCGGCAGGGCGGATCATACCGAGTGCGCGGTGATGTGCACCGTGCACCGCCACCTCGTGCCCCGCATCCAAAATATGCGTCTTGACGTCTTGCACCGACATATGCCCTTCGGCACCGAGATTCGTGTTGCCGATATTAAAGGTGCACTTCACACCGTATCGACCGAGCACCTCCGCCATACGTTTGTCGTGCAGAGTCCCATCGTCGTAGGTGAGTGTCACCGCCTTAAATTTCCCTTCGGGAAACCGCATGAACCGATATTTCATACCCAACACCTCCTATTATAACGAGTATACTACAATTCTTGTAATTTGGCAATAAAAAACAGCAGATTTCTCTGCTGTTTTTGTTCGAATATGTATTATTTCTCGCTGAAGATGACCGTAAGATCGGGATGCAACTGCAAAATAGAAGCAGGCACCTGTGGAGTGATGGGGCCGAACAGTGCTTTTTCAAGAATCTCTTTCTTACTTTGACCGTTTGCGATCAGCAGCACCTTTTTCGCCTGCATGATGGACATCATACCCATCGTGATGGCAGAGGTGGGAACGTCCTCTTTCTTCGCAAAGAAACGGGCGTTCGCCTCAATGGTGGAAGGATCGAGTTCCACCTCATGCGTAGCCGCGGTAAAGCAGTCGTCCGGCTCGTTGAAGCCGATGTGACCGTCCAACCCGATACCAAGCAACTGCAGGTCGATCCCGCCGAGCGAACGGATGAGTTCGTCATACCGCGCACCTTCCGCCGCAAGGTCCTCGACACAGCCGTTCGGCACGTGCGTTTTGGTAATATCTATGTTCACCTTACTGAACAGGTTGGTATCCATAAAATAACGGTAACTTTGATCGTTCGTGCCGTCCAGACCAACGTATTCATCCAAATTGACCGAGGTGACAGCGGAAAAATCCACATCCCCCGCCTCACATTTTTTGATCAGTTCGGCGTATGTACCCAGCGGCGACGAACCTGTCGCCAAACCAAGCACGCAAGCAGGTTTGGCCACTACCACCGCGGCAATCAAATTGGCAGCCTTACGACTGAGTTGTTCGTAATTTTCAACTACGATATATTTCATATAAAACCCCTCCTATGCATATATGACCAGTTTATCGTCTTTTTACGACATTGTCAACGCTTTTAACTATACTTTCCTCAGGGAAAACGCCGCGCAGGGCTGTCAGCGGATATACACTGGTGTTTTTCCCGATAACGGTGCCGGGATTCAGCACGCATCCGCACCCGACATCCGCACCGTCCGCCAAAATACCGCCGATCTTACGCAGTCCCGTTTCGTAATCCGTATCCCCATGGATCACCACGGGTCTACCGTCCGACTTCAGATTCGAGCAGATCGACCCCGCACCCATATGTGCGCGATTACCGAGCACCGAATCACCGACGTAATTGTAGTGCGGCACCTGCACGCCATCCAACAGGATGCAGTTTTTCAGTTCACTTGAATTACCGATCACGCAGTTTTCGCCCGTAATGACGTTACCGCGCAAAAAGGCACCGGGACGAATTTCCGTGCCCGCACCAATCACCGCCGGCGCTTCAACGGTCGCCGTGGGATAGATCTTCACGCCCTCTCCCACAAGCACGCCTTCGGCATAAAATGTGTATCCCGCAATACCGTCACGCAGCAACATGCCGATGTGTTCTTTGATAAGCGGCAACATTTCCCACGGGTATTCCGCTGCCTCGAACAGTTTCATAAGATACGCTGTTTTGCAATCAAACAGTTGTGCGGTCTTGACTTTTTTACTCAACACCGTGTCCCTCCTTCAAAATAACTTCCACGATGCTTTCGGCATATTCCTTGCAAAGCGTTTCGCTTTCGCTTTCGATCATCACACGAATCACCGGTTCGGTGCCGCTTTGCCGCAACAAAGCACGACCGTTGCCTGCAATTTTCTCTTCCACTGCTGCCAGTTGTGCCAACACCGTTTCGTCTGCCAACACCGCCGCTTTATCTTTCACGCGAACGTTCTGCATATACTGCGGATACAGTGTGACCGGTTCCGCCAATGCGGCAAGTGTCTGTTTGGAGTCGCAGATTTCTTCCATCATCATGATCGCGGTCAGCAAGCCGTCGCCTGTCGTGGCATACTTTTTCAAAATGATATGCCCCGATTGCTCGCCGCCCAGCGCATAATCCTTCTCTTGCATACATTCATACACGAAACGATCTCCCACGGCAGTCTGCTCACAGCGCATTCCCGCTCGCTCAAGACTTGCCACAAACCCGCTGTTGGACATCACGGTAGCCACCACCGTATTTCCCGTGAGCATACCGCGATTCTTCAGTCGGCGTGCCAGAATATACATCATCGCATCGCCGTCCACCACGTGTCCGTCGCTGTCCACCGCAATACAACGGTCACAGTCGCCGTCGAACGCAAAGCCCACGTCCAAATGCTGTTCTTTTACCACGCGGCAGAGATTTTCGATGTGGGTGGAACCGCACCCTTCATTGACGTTTAAGCCGTTCGGTTCCGCTCCGACTACCACCGTTTGTGCACCGAGCGCACCGAACACCGACCGCGCGATCATCCACGAAGCGCCGTTCGCGCAGTCCAACCCGACACGGAATTGCTTATACGAATTGGAAGCCAGCGAAATGAGATACCCCACGTAACGGTTACGCCCTGCGGCGTGATCCACGATACAACCGATATGCTCACGAATCGCAAAGGGCAGATCGTTCCCGTTCACACCGATGGCGTGCAGATCACCATCCAGATAAGCTTCAATAAGTGCGGTGGTGGCATCATCCAACTTTTCACCGTAGCGATTGATCACCTTAATGCCGTTATCGTAAAACGGATTGTGGGAAGCGGTGATCATAATGCCGCAATCAAACTCCTCCTGCCGCGTGACGTACGACACGCTGGGCGTGGTGGTCACGTGCAACATATAGGCATCCGCCCCCGATGCGGTGATGCCCGCCGCAATGGAATATTCCAACATATAACTTGAACGGCGGGTATCCTTACCGATGACGATACGCGGACGGTATCCCGGCTTATCGCACCCCGACAACGCGTTTCCGTAATACCAGCCGAGGAAACGCCCCACTTTGTACGCCTGTACCGACGTGAGGTTTACGTTTGCCTCACCGCGAAATCCATCGGTACCGAAATAGTGGTTATGTGCCCCTGTATAGGTGCAGAGTTCCACCGAATCCCGCATCAACTCGTCTGCCGATACGTGAAACCGATCGCACAACTGCAACACCTTATCGATCTGCGGCAACGCTTGGTCCATCTCCCATTTCGACACCGCCTGCCGCGACACCGCCATCTCCTCTGCCAACTGCTCTTGCGAGATCCCCGCCGCCGTGCGGAGTTTGGTTATTTTCTCACCAATGGTCATCGTGTAACAACACCACTTTCTATAATTGTTTTTTATCACTTTGCCCATCATAGCAGAGTTGGGAAGAAAAGGCAAGCAACTATTCTTGGAATTTTTAGCAACCGAAAGTTGCTCGTTTGACGAAATTGCGTAAAACTTCACCGTAACAGCCGAGAATATTGCAAAACAGCGCAATCAGCAGTTGCGCTTCTTTTAATAGTATGCCGCCTGCCGTGCGTTTTATGTCAGAGGCGGTGCAGATAATGCCGACCGCAAGCCTCCCACAACGAGGGATGTGGATTTTGAACGGTACAGACCGCCCGAAAGACGGGAGGAGCGCTTCCCGAAACTTATAATCACATTTTTGTGCTGTCCGCTTTACTTTTCGACTGTAATGTGGTACAATAAAGGCATACCACATCACATCTTAATAATTGACCCCTATCACGGGAAAATACCTAGGTAAAAGGTGTTTTCTCTTATTCCCGTATGGGGGTCGGTGTGATGTGGTAGTCTAACCGGAGAAACACTTTTTCGGCACATCTCTTCGGGGATGTGCTTTTTTATTGAGGTGAAAAAGCATGCAGAAACGGCTGTGCTTTGTGTGCGGGATTTTGCTGCTGCTAACGGGCTGTGCCAAGCAAGCAAACCAAAACAGCGAGGTCATACAAGCGGAGAAAACCTTCCCTGCCGATGCAGTGTATACACTGAACTTCACGGCAACACTCCTCTACAACAATTCTGTCGGAGACGATTGGCAAACAACCTACACAACCGACGGCAGAGCCGTTGTCAGCGGTGAGCAGTGGCTCGTCCCGTTCGGCACCACCAAAAGCGTGACGATTGATGTGACCATCATCGAAAAAGACAAAAGCTCCGACATCGGCTACGGTTCCTTGTCGGTCATCCTGCAAAACGGATGTGAATCATCTACCTCCGTGACCGTGACCGAGGACAGCGGTCGCTACAAAAACCATATCGCACAGTGGGAAATTATCTGTACGGTCCAACGGGTTGAAAGTCTTTCTGCAAAAACCCCGCCAAGTCGTTCGGCGGGGTTTTATCATACCTTTTTCTTCCCTATTTTCTTCACGAGAACGAACGCATACGCCAGCACCAAGCCCGCGATAATCGCCACCACCAGATCGAAGATCACAGTGAGCGCAAAAGTGACGGTCGTCACCAAAACGGCGGTGATCTTTTTCGTCTTGGCAATTCCCACAAAGGCACGCCATTCGCTCATATTGTACGCCACCACAAAAAGTATGGCCGCAATGGTCGGCATAGGGATCAGCCCCGCAAGCGGCATCAAAAACAGCAACACCGCGAACAACACCAGTGCGTGCACCATACCCGCCACAGGAGTACGGCCACCGTTTTTCACGTTCGCGGCAGTGCGGGCGATGGCGCCCGTGGCGGGAATACCGCCGAACAGCACCGACGCCACGTTCGCCAAACCTTGCGCCGTAAGTTCCGCGTGCGGGTTGTGGGTATCTTCCACCATACCGTCCGCCACCACGCAGGACAGCAACGACTCGATCCCCGCAAGCAGGGCAATGGTCAACGCATTCGGCAGCAACGACAGCCACCGTGCAGGCGAAAGATCCATCCCTGCAAAATTCACCTGCGGCAACCCGCGCGGAATGGTGTAAAGTTCACCGATAGTACTTACCCCTGCATCCAGTGCGGGAATACATTTCACAAGCAGAGTGCCGACTACTACCGCAATGAGCGACGGCGGCACCCGTTTTTCAAACCGCGGGTACACCACCAAGATCGCCAAACATACGGCGCCCACCAACGGTGCTTCCCATCGGAAGGTGCCGAGTGCCGCGAAGTTCGCCTCCATCTTCTCGATCGTTTCCACCGGTCGCACCCCTGCAGCATAGGTGAGCCCGAAAAAGTCCTTGACCTGCCCGAGCAAAATAGTGACTGCAATACCCGCCGTAAATCCTACGGTGATGGTATGCGGCACGTACTTTATCAGCGTGCCCACCTTGCAAACGCCCATCAAAACGAGTATCGCACCCGCCATCACGGTGGCCATAAACAAGCCGTCCATACCCTGTGTGGCGACGATGCCCGCCACCACGGTGGCAAACGCCGCCGTCGGTCCTGCGATCTGCACGCGACTGCCGCCGAGCAGCGACACGATAAATCCGGCGGCCACCGCCGTGTAAATGCCGCATGCCGGCTCAACGCCCGATGCCAGCGCCAACGCGATGGACAGCGGCAAGGCGATCACCGCCACGATGATGCCCGCCACAATATCGTTTACGCACTGTCGACGGGTATACCCTTTCAGCGCCGTGGCGAGCTTGGGTTGCAAATAAAAGTTCTTCATCCGTTAGCCCCCTCTTCAACGGCGTTAATTATAACAGCCTTCACCATATTTTGCAAGCAGAAAATGAGTTGACACGCCGTTTTCACTGTGATACAATAAAAAATGAACTTTATGCCGAAAGGATGTCACATATGAAAATGGAAACCAAGTGCCTACACGCGGGGTATTCTCCGAAGAATACCGAGCCGCGTGTGGTGCCGATCGTGCAGAGCACGACTTACGTGTACGACTCTACCGCCGAAGTTGCCTCGGTATTTGACGAGCCGACCAAGTCGCTCATCTATTCTCGCTTTGCCAACCCCACCGTAATGGCGGTGGAAGAAAAGATCGCCGCCTTGGAAGGCGGTGTCGGTGCGATGTGCACCACCTCCGGTCAGGCGGCCACCTTGCTCTCGCTCTTGAACATCTGCCAAACGGGGGACAGTTTCATCAGCACCACCGAAATTTACGGCGGCACGGTGAACCTCTTCTCCTTTACCTTGAAAAAGCTGGGCATCGAGTGTATTTTTGTGGATAAAAACGCAAGTGATGAAGAGATCTTGGCGGCGTTCAAGCCGAACACCAAAGCGGTATTCGGTGAAACCATCGCCAACCCCGCACTGACGGTGTTTGATATCGAGCGTTTTGCCCGTTTGGCACATCAAAACAAGGTCCCGCTGATCGTGGACAACACCTTTGCCACCCCCGCGCTCTGCCGACCGATCGAATTCGGAGCGGATATCGTCATCCATTCCACCTCCAAATATATGGACGGTCATGCGGTGCAGGTCGGCGGTGTCATTGTGGACAGCGGCAACTTCGATTGGACGAGCGGCAAATTCCCCGAATTGGTGGAACCCGACGAGTCGTATCACGGCATTTCCTACGTCGAAACCTATGGCAAAGCCGCCTATATCATCAAAGCGCGTATGCAGTTGATGCGTGATTTCGGTGTGTATCCCGCGGCACACTCGGCGTTCTTGCTCAATCTCGGTTTGGAAACGCTGGCGGTGCGTATGAAGCAGTATTGCGAAAATGCGCTGACGGTGGCAAAGTTCCTCGAAGGAAACGATAAGATCGAAAGCGTGAAATACCCCGGCCTCGAAAGCGATGTGGATTATCCGCTGGCACAGAAGTATCTCGCCGGTGCGAGCGGCGTTATTTCGCTGGTTATTAAGGGTGGGCGCGAAGCCGCTATGCGGTTTATGGATTCGCTGGAACTCGCTTCCAACGAAGTGCACGTGGCGGACATCCGCACCTGCGTGCTTCACCCCGCAAGTGAAACTCACCGTCAGTTGACCGACGAGCAACTGGTCGCCTGCGGTATCGACGGCGGTATGGTGCGCCTGTCGGTCGGCCTCGAGAATGTGAACGACATTATCGCCGACCTCGAAAAAGGCCTCACCGCTATTTGAAAATAACGTAAAACCCAAACGGGACAAGCGTATGTGATGCTTGTCCCGTTTTTTGTATTTACTTTACGTGTATAAGCAGAGGATGCAAGTGCAATCGTGCTGTAATGCCCTCAGCCGCTTCCTGCCCGCGATGTTATTTAAAAATCGCTGCGTGATTTTTAAATAACGAGAAGATGTGTGTTTCAAACGTTTTCCATCGTCGCCTCGCGCTCATGCCGCGCCGGCACCGCTTTCTTTGAAAGAAAGCGGACAAAGAACGTGGGGAACCTTTCCGATAGGTTCCCCACTCCCCTCCCGAGCGGCTCAAGGGGCAGTCAGCCCCTTGAGAATCCCTTCAACTTGCGTGGCATACCGCAAGTTTTCTGCCATGTCTGCCTGATCCCTAACTGCTACTTCCATATGTGCTTTTCCTGCTTTTGTGTATTTGCGTTACAGGTAATGCTTTCGGCTCTATGGATTTACCGTCAAGTGTAATCGTGCTGTAATGCCCTCGGCCGCTTCCTGCCCGCGATGTTATTTAAAAATCGCTGCGTGATTTTTAAATAACGAGAAGATGTGTGTTTCAAACGTTTTCCATCGTCGCCTCGCGCTCATGCCGCGCAGGCACCGCTTTCTTTGAAAGAAAGCGGACAAAGAACGTGGGGAACCTTTCCGATAGGTTCCCCACTCCCCTCCCGAGCGGCTTAAGGGTCTACCGACCCTTAAGAATCCCTTCAACTTGCGTGGCGTGCCGCAAGTTTTCTGCCATGTCTGCCTGATCCCTAACTGCTACTTCCATATGTGCTTTTCCTGCTTTTGTGTATTCTACGACCGCCTTCCCGCTCTTCATACATAAAACAACGCACCCGACATTCACTGTCGAGTGCGTTTGTTTTTCATTTGCAATTAGCCAACCAGACCACTGCGCTCGATACCGCCGATGATCCAACGCTGCGCTACCACGTAGATAATGATAAGCGGCAGGATAGCCATCAACACACCGGTGTGCAGATACATCGAAGCCGAGAAGGCGCCGCCTGTAATGCCCGAAGTTGCACTGCTCATGGTAAAGATGGTGTTCGCAAGCACCTTGAAGTTCGAGAAGAAAATACCCGAATAGAAGGTGTCTGTCCACTGCCAAGAGAAAGCGAACATAAAGATGGTGATCATCATCGGAATGGCCATCGGCAGGATAATGCGGAAGAAGGTGGCGAAAGTGCCGTAACCGTCGATGGAAGCGGCTTCTTCCAACTCTTCCGGAACGCCTTTATAGAACTGGCGCATAATGAAGATATACAAACCGTTCTTAAAGCCGTAACCCGTGATGGAAAGAAGGATGATCGGCCAAAGCGTGTTCATCAAACTCGGCCCCTGCTCACCCGTAAGCAATCCGTACAGCCCGAAGATATCAAAGAAACGGAACTTCAGGTACAGCGGGATCAAAATGACCTGATTGGGGATCAAGATGGCCAGAATGACCATGCCCATCACCAAGTTGGCCCAGCGGGACTTCAACTTCGCAAGGCCGAAGCCCGTGAAGGAGCAGATCGCCGTTTGCAACACTGCCGACAAGAGAGCGATCAAGAAGGTGTTGCCGAGTGCCTTCAAGAAAGAAGACTCACGGAACACGACAATGATGTTCTCCAGCGTGGGATGACGAGGAATAAACGTCACCGTGCGGTCAAACAGATCCTCTTCACTCATCAGTGCCGCGCTGAGTTTGGTAAACAGCGGATACACGATAATGAAGGCGATCTCGATCAACAGAAGATAGATAAAGATCTTACCGAGCAAACTTCCCACGTTGCTCGCATTGAAACGCTCGCGGAAAGGCGTGCGCGTCTTTTTGAATTTGCGTTCTTCGGCCTTTTTCGCCTTCGGCGCCTTGGCCTTTTTTACCAATTCACTCATGCTCGCCCCTCCTTAATCGCGTTGTTGATAGTAGATGAAACTACTGATAATGGAAACGATGATCGCGATGAGAATGACCACGATCAAGAAGTAGAACCACGCCATTGCGGCACCAACGCCCATGGCATTGGATTTGAAGCTCTGCTCTTGAATCAACTGCATGATCGCGTTGTCGCTCTTGGTGAACGAGTCCACAATGGTGTAGAACACGTTGACCAAAATGTACGGGCTGATCATCGGGAAGGTGACCAACCAGAAGGTCTCCCAACCGGAAGCACCGTCGATATCGGACGCTTCGTAAATGGAGGGAGAAATGGACTGCAGACCCGCAAGGAACAGCAGCATTTGCACACCGGAGTTATTCACGATGTCAAAAATGCTTCCGACCGCTTCCACCACGTACTTCGAAATGGCAGGCGACAGGCTCATATTCATCAGATACTCTTGAATATCCAGCGAATCGAACAAGCCGTTGGCGATCGTGCCGCTTGCCGAGGCGCTGTCACCCAGCGAGGACCATGCGCTGTCGGCGATCACGTTGGTCATATCCGCCTTGGTCATAAAACCGGTGGCGAGAATAACGGGAACGAAGAAGATCGCACGGAACACGGTGCGGCCCTTGATATCGCGGTTGAGCAACACAGCAACAAACAAACTGTAGAAGGTAATCATCAGCACGTCGGGGATCATACCGCCGACCGAGGAGACGATGTTACCGGGATAGTTCACGTCCTGCAATGCTTTCACGTAGTTGGCAAAACCGACAAACTCCTGTGTGAAGCCGTCTTTGCCCTTCATGGTCAATTCACAGAAACTGTAAATCAAAGAATCCAGATAGATGCCGGCGAACAGGCAGAAGAAACCGATCATAAAGGGAATAAGGAATACCCAATAGGCCTTCTGCTGTCTTGCTTCCAAGGAGGAACGCCGACGCGCTTTTTGTTGTAAATTTTTTACGGCAGTACTCATAATTCCAACCTCTACTTCTCAAATTCTACATGTGACAGCGATCAAAGAACCGTAAAGTCCTGAGCCGCAACTGTTTTGCCTTCCACCGTCACATCTGTACGGTTGTAATTGACTGCGACCTTCGTGCCGTCACTGTAGGTGGTGACGTACACGTTGTCCGCATACTCGCCGTGGTCCGTGATCTCTTTATCCTGCAGCGTGCCAAACACTGTGTTAAACTTGTTGTACAGCGTGGTCACGTCTTCTTTCCAGGTATCGAAATCAATGGTGAAGTAGTTGGAATACACCGTTTCCTTCAACTCACGCGTGTTCTTCGCACTGAGCGTGAAGTGGAGGTTGGCGCCGTATTCCGCACTCTTCAAAATGGAGTTGGTCCAGTTATCCGCCAAGTTCAATGCGTTACCCGCATACTGAACGTGACCATGCAGAACGATCTGCATAAACGGCACCGAACGGTCTGCCAACAGGGTGTTACTACCCGACATCGGCATATCCACGATCTCATCGGCATAGTTCCAAGTATAGGCATTACCGCCTTCTACCATGATGCGTTCGTTGCCACCGTCCACAGCATACTTCTGCACGTTGGAATTCAGAATATCCAACGCCTCTTGACGGTTCTTGCCCTTGTTCTTGGAAAAGTCGGAGTACAACATGCTACCCGCCGTACCCAAGCTGATGGAACCGGCATTGTACTGGTTGTACTTGCCAAAGAACGGCTTGAAGTAATCGCCGAGCGAAGAGGGCGATACCGCGAAGTAGTTCTTGTCGATCTCCATAACGTTATCCAACTCGTTACGCGGAGTCAGCGTGATGGTGGTACGGTCGGTCATCTTCGGGCCGTTGTTCTGCAAGGAATACTTATCAAACGGCGTGTCGCGGCGCACCACGAAGAGATCCACTTCGGGATACAGCGCGTAACCGCCCGCCTGCATAAAGGACACCAGTTTCTTGAAACCGGACTTGCCGCCCAACTTGTTTTCGATCTTCAAGGTGGAGGGCACCGAGTAGTTCAAGCCGCCGTTCATCCAACCGCGGTAGCGGAGGGACACGTTGCCGACACCCTCGCCCGCCAGTTCGCTGATCATTGCTTCGGCATCATCGAAGGTGGTCATCGGGATCTTCTTATCGTAGATGATACCCATCATCGACGCCTTTTTGTCGATCAAGCCAAGAGTTTCCAACAAGAGCGGCACGTTGGTGTTATCGGTATTCACACCGTCAACCAAACGACCGTTTTCTTTGAGATACTCACGGTAGGCAGTCGCCATATCCACATAATCGGTATCCTCGCCGTACAGCAGGATATACCGCAGGCCGAAACCGCCCGTGTAGATGTTTTCATTGAAGTAAGTAAACTCACCGTTTTGCTTGGTACCGTCGGTGTAGTTAATGGTCTGCACCGTGCGGTAGACAAAAGTGGCAAACGCCGTTTCAAACGGAGAGGCCATATTACCCGTTTCGCTCTGCACCGTTGCGAGCGCATCGCCCTTTTCGATCACCGCGATATAACCGCGGTTGTTCGCCTTCACGCCGAAAACAGGCATATAGGACGACTGGGTAAGGTTATTGTAAGACTTGATCGTGTTCAGCGAATAGTCATCGCCGTACACCACTTTGGAGAGGGAAGCAGCATTCTTCAATCCATCGGCATTGAATTCGATCACCACGCCGCTGCCGTCCGGCACGAAGACGAAGCCCTGATCGCTGTACTTCCCGCTGCCGAAATAGCGGATCGGCGAGATCTTGGTCAGCGTAAAGTGCTCGTCATCGTACTTGATATTGTCGGTGGGAATATCGACCTTCATCTGGCCGTCTTCCAGCGTGATGTCCATATAGAACTCGAAGCACGCAAAGAAGTTTTCCGGCGGCTCGTAGCCCGAAAGCTCCAAGTCAAGATCGAAATCCGCCTGCGTGTACATACCGGTCATACGGATGTAATCCGAAAGGATCAACTTATCACGGTTGTACAGGTTGCTGGTACGCAGAATGTAGAAGTCGTGTTCCTTAATGCCGGGGAATTCCATCGAGATACTCTGCTTCAAGGAAGTAGACAGCTTATCGTAGGAATACACCTTACCGCGGTTATAGAACGCGATCAGTTTGGTGTACGCTTCTTTTGCTGCCTCATTACCCGCATCTGCTTTTTCTTTCAGCGGATTCAACACCTTCGTGTTAAAGCTTTCCACTTCGGCCGCATAGGGAAGTAAGGTATCCAGTTCCTTCGAACCGATCTGGAAATTCATACGCACGCCGCCGTCGATCTTTTCCGCCCAGTACTGGATGTTATCCACCGAGTCGGGATCATCGGGATCGGCATACGTGGTCTTATTGACCGCATCATCGTAGGAATAGAGCGTTTTCTTGTTCGCGGAATTGTCGTAGAACTCCAACTCCAGAACCGATGCCAACTGACTCTTGGTGGTCACGCTGGGCACCAGCACGCGGTTGTAATCATACGGATTCGAGAAGAAGTAATCGCCCGTTTCGGAATTGTAGATAGCAAATTCCGCCAATTCCTCATCCACATACAGGGTGAGGGGGCCTTCGGTGTGGTACACCGTCATGGCGCTCACGCGCTGTTCCTCGGAAGTGAACTTACCGCGCTTGGCTTTTTTCCAATCCAAACGCTCTTCGTAAGTCAAGTTCGGCAAGTTGGCGATTTCCGCACTGGACACAGCGGTAATCTCCATAACGTAAGCATCTTGGCCGACCAGATCACTGCGATCTACGATCGACACCTCACCGGCTTCGTCCTTTACTTCCTGCGCGGTCAGATTGTAGGATACGATCTTCATGCTGGAAGTAACCTCACCCACGGTGGAAAGCGGTTCCATCTTGCCGTCCGTGTAAACATACACGCCGAGGAAGTCGTCGCCCACGCGCTCAACCGTGAATTCCGTGCCCCACAGTTCGATGGCGTACACCGTCACCGCGCGGCCTTCGGCAGCTTTTTCCGCCGCCTGCAACATCTTCACGTTTTCTTCCACTTCGGGGTCAACGTAGTTGAAACCCATTTCGTGGGAAAAGTCCGCGGTCTGTTCCGGCGCTTCGCCCTCGGCGCCGTCTTCGGTCGCTTCGGTCGCACCGATCGTATCTGTCGCCTCGTCACCAAAGACGAAGGCGCCGCTGAAGGTGGTCAGAACAAACAGTGCCACAAGCAGCAGTGAAATCAAACGAATCTTTTTCATTGTTCTGTCCCCTCCTTACAGCCGATAGGCAATTTCTTGGAAAATAGTTTCGACAAAGCCCCACAGTTTGCCGGTCAACGAGAACAGCAACAGCACCAAGAACATGATGGCTGCCATACCGAGAACCGAAAGAATGACCGTGAGCAAGTTTTTGCTGAACGTGTAGTCCTGAATCACCATCGAACCGAACACCACCAACAGCCCCATCCACAGATAGGCCACGGACTGGAAGAAGGTGAGGAACGGTTGCTCGTCGAGCGAGAAGATATGGCTGATCAATGTGGACGGGATCAGCAAAACGATCAGCGGGATCAAGCCGTAGCAAAGTGCGATGAAGATATCCTTCATGCTGCCTTCGCCGCTCATCAACGTGGTGAAGCACCAGCTCGCAACCACCCAGAGCACCACAGGAATCAGAACGTTGCAAGCCTGTTGCACCAAACTGATCTCCTCGATCGTCACGTTATTGAACAGATACGCCGTGCCGGTTGCCTTGAAGATGAATGCCACCATGGCCAGAACAAGGAATACAAACGCCGCGCGCATACTGCCGCGTTTTTCGCGTTTGATCTCCCAGAAACCGTTGATGGGATGGAACACCGCACGCCAACCGTAGCAGAGTTCTTCCGTAAAGGTGGTCTTAGTACCGGTGATGTGCAATTTTGCATTCACCTTGTTGATCGCACGGAATGCAAAGTACAAGGCCACGCAGATCACGATCGGCACTGCCAGCACCAACAGCAGATTATCACGCACAAACAACGAACGGTACTCCTTAAACGCCTTGGAGTAGCCCTCGGTATCGCGGGCGAGTTTATAATACTCCATCGCCTGCTGATACAGTTCTTTCGCTTCAGCGGACTCCGCCTGTGCGGCACTACGCAGATAACTCTTCGCAAGACCGATGTAGGCAAGGTCAAAGTTCGAGTTCAACTTCTGGACGTATTTCCACGCCGCTTCTGCCTTTTCGTACTCACGCGCCGCATCCGCGTTCAGCGCCACTTCGATCTGTGCCGCATAGTCGGTCTGCTTAAAGCGAGTGATGCAACCCGTCGTCTTATCCATAACCAACAGGTCGGTATCCTGATAGACAGCCGCCGTAATCAGCGTAAACACGCCGAGCTGAGAGCCCGAACCGCCGAACGCATACAGCAGGTTGCCTTCGCCGTCATAGGTGAACAATTTGTTGGTGCGGTCATCCACCAACGTGTAGATACCGGTATCTCCCTTGATAGCCACGTCCACAATGGAGGACACACCCTCCACATATTCGGGAACGTCACCGGCAGGAGCCCAGATACCGTTACGCACCAGAACGTCAT
The DNA here is from genome assembly GCA_015065865.1 of Oscillospiraceae bacterium. GTDB lineage: Bacteria > Bacillota > Clostridia > Oscillospirales > Acutalibacteraceae > SIG588. The sequence continues at coordinate 22,250 of SVPM01000025.1, forward strand.
CACCGCTGGGATTCAGACGCTTGACCGGTGCCGTTGCGGAATCGCCGCTGGTCAGGTGGGAGAACATATCGGCATTCTCCATCGAGTTCGCGGTGATCCACACAAAGTTCTTCGAGTCGATCGCAATATTGTTGTACACACGCGGCACGGTACGCACGGTACGTGCGCGCTGTTCCGCCGTCTGGAACAACTGCAGGAACCACTGGAACACGCTGCCGCTCACCTTTTGTGCACCGTAGTAACCCATGAAATCGCCTTCGGCGCTGAGCTGCATGATACCGGCGTTATCGTTCTTCACGTTGACGTACATACGGCCGGCCGCATCCAACACCAACGAAGTGGGTTTAAATACGTAACTTTCCGACAAGATGGAGGAATCCGGTTTTTCGACAGTCTCAACCACTTCGTAATTTTCCAGTTTCCACGTCTTGGAATCGGCAGGCATCTGCATCTTCACGATACGGCCGCTGCCGGTATCCGCGATGTAGAGAGTGCCGTCGGCGGTCACGAACACGCCTTCCGGTGCAACCAGAGCATCGGCAGACGGGTCATCCGTTTCGCCGAGCAGGAACTGGTTCCAATACTCGTAGCAAGCACGCTCTTCATCCGTTTTGCCGCGCTCTTGTGCAGCGATTGCCTCTTCGCTCAGCGAGTTATACTTCAGCGTGACAGGGGATACGTAATCAATGATCGTCAGCATTTCCTCGGCAGTGGGCATCACTTTGCCCTTCGCTTCGTACTCTGCTTTCACCACCTCATACTCCTGCTCTACGGGAGTGGTGTTGCTGGGTGAAATGTACACAGCAGACAAACGATCGCGGATCGCGATATAGTCGTCAGCGGTGAAGGTAAACTCGATCGGATCCTCTTCACGCTCAGCGTAACGCTCGATCTGTTTTGCGAGTTTTTTCTTCCATTCTTCTTCCTCGGTTTTGAGGATCTCCTTGACGTACGGAACGATCTTCATATAGTTGATGAAAGGTGCATCCACACCGCCGATAACACCGGCATATTTCATATTTTCATCAAACGCCACGATACGGTTATTACCCGTATCTGCAATATAGAAGTGGCCGTCGGGAGCGTAGAACAGGTCGCTCGGGTCCTTCAACGCGGTACGAAGGCCCATCGCCATACGGTCGATCAAGGAGTCCGCCACGTACGCATGGGGGCTCTTCATATCCATACCGTCAAAATCGTAGGTATAGGTCGTGTAGGGTACGAACGTGGAATCGGAGATGCTTGCGGCCGAAGCGCTCAGTGCCAAAGACGCCAACATCAACACGACCAACGCGAGTACACCGACACGCTTGGTTACTTGTTTCAGTTTCTGACTCACCTTCATCACCTTACTCCTTCATACCGGAGGAACCCATCGTTTCCACCACGTTACTCTGTGTGAAAATGAACACCGCGATCGGGACGATCATCATGACCACGCTGGCTGCCGCCGCTGCGTTGGTACGTGCGATACCGCCCGCCAAGATCTG
>SVPM01000026.1 GCA_015065865.1 Oscillospiraceae bacterium
GTATACTCGCTTTTTGTCAAAGGTCAAGCAAAATTTTAGCACTTTTAATCGCGAAAGCAAAAAAATATTGCAAAGCATGGGGGGCTATGCTATAATACACTATACTATACTTTTATTATATACGGTGTATATGCGGGAGGTTGTGCGGTGAAAACGGTACGGTATATCTGGCAGGCGCTGCAACGCGTTACGCTCACGGGGTGGGTGTCGGCACTTGCGGCGGCGTGGCTGTGGCAAGCGGCGGCGCTGGTGGCGTTTCACCGCGGAGAATACGGGCTGGTCAACTTTGCACAGGAGTTGTCGTGGTGGTTGGTCGGCGGTGTGATCGTTTTCGGCGCGTTGGTGTTGGTGGCGGCGGCGGCGTGGCGCCCGCAGTGGAAGGTGCCCTCACGTGCACTTGTCGGCGGCGGGTGGATGCTGGCGTTTTGGTTGGCGTATCGGGCGGACAGTTCCTCCCGTATGTACCTGTTTTTGGCATTGGCGGCTTTCACGGCGGTGTTGGTGTATTATGCCGAGATCCGCGGGTTGCTGTCGGTGCGGTGGTTGCGCCCCGCGCGGTGGAGCGTGTGGACGGTGTGCGCCGTGTTGTTTTTGGCAATGGCGGGTGCACTCGCGGTGCTCGGCTGTTTGCGCTACCGTTGCTACATTGCTCCCAATTTCGATTTCGGCATCTTCTGCCAGATGTTTCACAATATGAAAGAAACGGGCCTGCCGCTCACCACCTGTGAGCGCAACCAACTGATGTCCCATTTTGCGGTGCACGTTTCGCCGGTGTATTATCTGATGTTGCCCGCCTATATGTTATTCCCATCGCCGTACACCCTTGCCGTCGGGCAGGCGGTGGTGGTGGCAAGCGGTGTGTTCCCGCTGTTGCTTATCTGCCGCCGTTACGGCTTGTCTGCCAAGGTGAGCGTGGCGATGACGTTGGCGTATGCGGCGTATCCCGCACTGTCCGCGGGCTGTTTATACGACCTGCACGAGAATTGCTTTTTGGCGCCGCTGTTGCTGTTGCTGTTTTGTGCGTATGAATATAAAAAGACCTTTCCGATGGTGGCGGCGGCGCTGTTGGTGTTGTCGGTGAAAGAGGATGCGGCGGCGGCGGTGGCGATCTTTGCGTTGTACGTGCTGTTTTCCCGCCGCGACGTCAAACGCGGGTTGCTGCTGTTTAGTATGGCCGTGCTCTGGTTCGGTGTGGCGTTGTGGCTGCTCGATACTTACGGCGAAGGCGGTATGATCGGGCGGTACGCGGATTATCAATACGGTGGCGGCGGACTGCTCTCCATCGTAAAAACGTTGGCGGTCAACCCCGGTTTGTTCTTACGGCGTGTGTTGAGTGCTACCGCCGAAAAGCCGGCCGAGAAATTGTGGTATCTTTTGCAATTGGCGTTGCCGCTGGCACCGTTGCTGTGCGGCACCCGCCGCCTTTCGCGGTTCATTTTGCTGTTGCCGGTGGCTGTTAACCTGTTGTCGAATTGGCCGTATCAGTATAACGTTACGTTTCAATATTCCTTCGGCGTGTCGGCGTTTTTCCTGTATTTGTGTGTGATGAACGCTGCCGAACAAAAGCCCGCCGAACGGCGCGCGGGGGCGACGTTTGCCGTGCTGACGGCGGTGATGCTGTATGTGATGGTGTTTTGGCCGTCGGTCACCGCATCGGTACAGCGCTGTAAAAACAATGCGGAAACCTGCCGCACGTTGGATGCGGTGCTCGAAACCATACCCGACGAGGCTTCGGTCACCTGTTCGACCTTTTTACTCCCGCACCTTGCCGATCGGGCGGTGGTATACGAGGATGTGTATCACAAAGAGATGGATGCGGACTATTTCGTTGTGGATCTACGCCCCGGTTACCGCAACGGCAAGCACGAAGAATTGCTGGCAAATTACCGCGCCGCGGGATATCGTGACGTGGAAGTGAAAGAAAATGTTATTGCGGTATTGCGAAAACCGTGAGAAACACAAAAAAGCGGTGAGTGCTGAATGCGCCACCGCTTTTATATACAAATAGTGTAATATATTGATAAAATTACAGAAAAGACCGGTTTACAAAATGCTACCCCCATAAAAATCGTCGACGGCGATGACAAACTGAATGGGGGCGGATTGGCAGGCAACCAAAAAGCACGAGCAACCATGTGGTTGCCCGTGCTTTTTCCGACTTGTTTATTACCTGCCGAAAGGGGAGCCGTCGGCGTTGGTGAGAACGCCGCTTTCGTCAAAGTGCAGTTCGTGAATGTCCGAACGGCAGTAGCGTTTGATGTCGCGCAGGCGGAATCCGTCGTGCAACGTCACAAAGGAGAAGGCCATGCCGTGACGTTTCGCGCGGCCGGTACGTCCCACCCGATGCAGATAATACTCGTTTTCTTCGGGTAGGTCGTAATTGAACACGGCTTCCACATCGTCCACGTCGATGCCGCGTGCCGCCACGTCGGTGGCGGTAAGAATCTCGAACTTGCCGTCACGGAAGCCCGCCATCACGCGGTTGCGCTGTGTCTGCGGAATATCGCCGTGCAGGCAATCCGCCGAACGGCCGTCGCGCCGCAGGCGCATATCCAGCCAGCGCACGGTGGATTTCATATTGGCAAAGATCATCACGCGCTTCAAGGCGAGCGTGTCAATGATGTGGAGCATGGCGGCAAGACGTTGTTCCGCCGCATCCATCGCCAGCGAGTACTGAGCGATGTTCGGGCGGTTGTCGCCCTCTGCTTCCACCGTGATCTCCACCGCGCCGTGCTGATATTCCCACGCCACGTCCATCACCTCGCGGGATATGGTGGCGGAGAACATCACCACCTGCGTGTCGCCGGGGGTGGCGTTTAAGATCTTGCGAACGTCGCGGATAAAGCCCATCTTCAGCATTTCGTCCGCTTCATCCAACACCGCGGTGTAAACGTTGCCCAAAAAGGCGGTGCCGCGGCCCATATGGTCCAACAGGCGGCCGGGAGTCGCCACCACGATGTGGGGGTTCTTTTCCAGCGCAATAAGCTGTTTCTTGATCGGTTGTCCGCCGTAGATCGCGGCAATGCGTACCCCCGAAATGTAGGTGGCCAGTGCGCGCAGTTCTTCGGTGATCTGCAAGCAGAGCTCACGCGTGGGGCAGAGCACCACCGCTTGAATATCGTTGCTGTGCAGATCCACACACTCCAGCAGCGGAATGCCGAACGCACAGGTCTTACCCGTGCCGGTGGGGGCTTTGGCAATGATGTCCTTGCCGTCAAGCATCGGGCCGATCGCCTGTTGTTGCACCGGCGTGGGGTGTTCGATCCCCATTTTGTGCAGCGCCCGCACGACCGGTTCGGTCAGTTGCAAATCGCCGAAAGCGGCGAGTGGTGTACTCATACAGAATAGAAGTCCTTTCGTTTACTGGGCATAACTCCGTTTTACAAAAGCGGAGTTACGCGCCCCCCGCGGGTTGTTCGGTGGGGGTGGTAGCCTGCGTGACCGCGCCCGTCGTTGCATCCGTTACCTGCGTATCCGTGTTCGCCGTTGTTGCGGTGGTCGGGGCGGGGGTGGTCGATGCCTCCGTGGTCGGGGGCGTGGTCGGGGGGGCCGTGGTGGGTGTCGCGGTGGTCGGGTTCACGATCACGACGGGTTTCGTCGTGGTGGTCGTGGGAACGGGGGCGGTGGTCGCCTTCACGCTCACGCGCAGACGCACGGTGTTGCCGCGTGCCAGCACGGTGTTTTTCGCAGGGCTGGAACTTTCCACCTTGCCGAATTCCACGTTGGTGACCATCACTTCGTCCACCTGCACCTTAAAGCCGAGCGCTTCCATATACGCGATGGCGTGTGCGCGTTCCCAACCGGATACGTTGGGCAGCGGGATCGCTTCGGGGCCCGCACTGACCATCACGACCACGGGAGCGGAAACGTCCGCCTCCTCTTCACTCGAGGGGGTCTGGGAAAGCACCGTGCCTGCCGGCACCGTGTCGCTGAACTGATAGCCGCCGAGTTTGATAGCGCGGTTTTCCACAAACTTGCCGTTCAGGGCATCATAGCTCTGGCCGACCACGTCCGGCACCGAACCCATAGCGTTCGGCTCGAGCACGTCGGTCGTATCGGTGATGACGATGGTGCCGAGCGGCTTGGTGGTGGTGCCTTTGCCGTCCGCATCCTTGGCGGCGGGCGGCGCGGTGATGCGTCCCAACGCAAAGCCGAGCAACGCAATCAAAATGCAGGCGATCACGCCTACTGCGATGTACACACCGATGGGGGTGCCCGTCGGCTCGAGTTCGTATTCGCTGTCCTCGGCAGCGGGTTCGCCTTCGACGTTTTCTTCGTCTTCCAACAGGGCCGCCACGGCGGGCGCTTCCGCCAAACGGTCACGCAGTACGGTGAGCGAAGAGAGTCGCTTTTCCACGCTGGGTTGCAGGGCGCTGAACAACGCCGACGCCACGTGGGGCGGGAAGTCGCTCGCGACTTCGGAGGGAACGGTGAGATCCGAATTCGTTTTCGGGCGGGTCTCGCCGTCGGGCGGGGGAGAGCCGACCAGCGTGTGGAAAATGACCGCCGCGATACCGTACACATCGGCCGAATCTACGGGTGTGGCGCCGAACGCATACTGTTCGGGTGCGGCATAACCCGAAGCCAGTTCGGGGGTCAATTCACTGCTGGCACAACGTGCTTCGTTAATGGAAAAGTCGCTGATGTGCAATTTGCCGTCGGTGCCGACGATCAGTGCTTCGGGCGACAGACCCAGATGCAACACGCCCGCTTGATGCAACGACACGAGCGAGTTGAGCAACGGAATAAACAGCGGGCGTGCATCGTCCCACAGCATGCGGCCGCCGCGCTCTTCCAGATACGCCGTGAGGGTAACGCCCTCGCACTGCTCGCTCACGGTATACGCCGTACCGTTCTGCTGGAAGATATCGTAAGTCGGAATGCTGGCGGGCAGGTCACGCATACGCGCCACCACACGGGCGTGCGCCAAAAATTTGTTCATATACTCGGTATAGGTCTGCTCACAGCCGCGCACGGCGCGAAGCGACAGATCTTCCGCACGCTCACACAGCGTCTGCGGGAAGAATTCCCGCACCGTGATGGGGGCTTTCAGCACCGTGTCGTAACCGACGTACACCGCGGCGTCGCCGCCGTCCTTCAGCAGACGGCCGACCATATATCGCTCCGACAGCACGGTGCCGAGCGGCAACGCGTGGGGCGGGTTGGTTGCACTGGCAATATCCCCGCACAGCGGACAGACCGATTCGCCCTCCGTCAACGGTTGCATGCAACGCATACACAAATGAGAAAAATTCGTCATAGTGACATCCCTTTCCTAATTAGGTGATACAGCTAAATGTTTTCTGCATTAAACCTTATTATATAGAATCCTGCACGTAAAGTCAAGCGGCAAGCAAAGATTCTTCTCGGTCACGGCAAAGAACGGCGGGTTTTCACCCCGTTTGCCGCGAAAACGCCGCACGGCATTTCCAATTTTGCATAAAATGAAAGCTTATGCACAGAAAAGAAAAAATATGCGTATAATTGGGGCGAAAACAGGCCAAAATGAAGAAAAGAACCCCTTATTTTGTGTGTTTTGCAGGGGAGAAGATGGCCAAATTCAGCCGAATGCACAAAATATCGCGAACAAATGTTCTCAAGAAATCCCGTTTCCAGTTCTGTAAATAAATGGAAGTTAAAAAGAAAAAATCCACAAAAAAATACGCAACGGGGGAGAGGGAGTGGGCGAAATATGAAAAAAAGGGTTGTTCTTGCGGAGTAAGGCGCGAAGAGAAACGGCGGATTTTATTGCCGATTACGGTGGGGGTGAAGAGGCGATTCGACGGGAAAGTTTGTGCAAAGGTGCCAAAAAAATGCGGTTTCAATTGGTTGACATCACACAAAGCATTGCGTATAATGGCAACAGTGCGTAAGTCCATAACTGCAAATGTGTATATGCAGAGAGGAGTGTACGATGAGTACGCAAGACTACAAGAACGGAACCTGCCAGCCGTTTTGGCGCAGCCGCTGGGCGGCGGCGGCCATGCTGTCGGTAGTGAGTGCCGTGGTGATCACCTGCTTGGTGTCCCGCATGCAGGCATTCACGGTGCTGGACGGCGGCGAGCGGTTTGTTATATCGGCGTTGACCGACGACCCGACCGAAGCGGTGCGCTTGGCGGGTGTTGCGATGGGCGAGCATGATGCCGTCTATCGTGCGGGCAGCGGAAACGAATTGACCATCGGCCGTGCTTTCGCGGTGACGGTGACGGTGGACGGCGATACCAAACAGTTGTATCTTACCGGCGGCACGGTGGGCGATGCCTTAAAACAAGCGGGTGTCAACGCGAACGATTACCGTCTGGTGAACGCCGCCGTGACCGATACGTTGGATGAGGGCGATGATATTTGCCTTGAAAGCGTGCTGAACTATTCCGAACGCACCGAAACGGCGGAAATTCCGTTTACGGTAAAGACGGAATATACGCCGCACCTCGCGCAAGGGCGCACACAGGTGGTGCAAAAGGGCGAAAACGGGCAAGTGACCCGTGTGATCCGTGACACCTTGGCAGACGGTAAAGTGGTGTCCTCGGTGGTGCTCAGCGAACAGCGTGCGGAGCCGACGGAAGAGATCCGTTTGGTCGGAACGACGGTGGGTATGGCGATGTCGCCGGCCCCCTATTCCATTGAACTGAACGAGTTGGGTCAGCCGGTGGGCTACAAAGCCGTGAAGGTCGGCCAGTGCACGGCGTATACGAACGATCGCGGCTTGGCAGGGAATTGGACGGCTACCGGTCGCCCCGCTTCGGTGGGCGTGGTCGCCGTGGACCCCAACGTGATCCCCTATGGCAGTGAATTGTATATCGTGTCGGCAGATGGCTCGGTCGTGTACGGCTACGCCGTTGCGGGCGACACGGGCGGCGCGCTGACCAGCGGCCGCGTGTTGGTGGACTTGTTTATGGATACCTATGAAGACTGTATCCGTTTCGGTCGTCGCGATATGAACGTATATATTTTGAATTGATATAACCAAAGGCGTTGCATCTGTACGATGCAACGCCTTTTTGTTACTTGTGTATCGTTTCGCCGCGGGCGGAGATCTTTCCTTCGGGTTGGATCTCACCGGCGTGGGTCAACGCCACTTTGGTGAGATACGGGCCGACCAGTTCATAGATCAGCACCGAGAACAGGGTGATGTTGGCCACCAGCATACCGCATTCGCCCAGCGTTTCCGCTTTGAGAGCCATACCGAGTGCCACGCCTGCCTGCGGCAACAAGGTGATGCCGAGATATTTGACAATAGTGGATTCGCACTTCACGGCACGTGCGCTGACGGCGGTGCCGCCGTATTTACCCGCCGAGCGGAACAGGATGTACACCGCGCCGATAAGCACGATCGTCCAGTCGCGGAACACCGAAAGTTCCAGTTCCGCACCGCTGATGACGAAGAACAGCACGAACAGGGGGGCGGTCCATCGGTCCACACGGCCCATCAGTTCTTCGGAGAAATCGCACACGTTGCAGAACACGGTGCCCAGCATCATACACACGAGCAGCGAGGAAAACGCCACGTGTACGCGACCGATGCGGAATTCCACCATAGAAAGGGCAACGGTGAGGAATACAAAGGTGACCGACATCGCCAAACGTTTCGAGCGAGAATGGAAGAAACGTTCAAAGAAGGAGAACAGCAATCCCATCACCAAGCCGAGCAACAGCGAGAAGACCACTTCCAAAATCGGTTCAAGCACCACCGAAAGCACGTCTACGTGTCCCGTTACCAACGCTTTGGCAACGCCGAAAGACACCGCAAACAGCACCAGACCCACGGCATCGTCCAACGCCACGATGGGAAGCAAGAGGTCGGTCAGCGGACCTTTCGCTTTGTATTGCCGCACCACCATCAAGGTGGCGGCAGGTGCGGTGGCGGAAGCCACAGCGCCCAACACGATCGCGGTGGGGAGCGGCAGTTTATCCGGCATCAAAAAGTGCAGGCCGATCAGCGCACCGTCCACCAAGAGGGTGGCGACCAGCGCCTGAAAAATGCCGATCACGGTGGCTTGCTTGCCCGTCTTTTTCAGTTGCGACCAACGGAATTCGTTGCCGATGGAAAAGGCGATGAAACCGAGCGCCACGTCGGACAGCAGAGCGTAGGTGTCAATGTTTTCCATGCTGGTGAAACCGAGGCCGGCCACCCCGAAGGCGCCCAGCACATACGGCCCGACCAGAATACCGGCCACCAAATAAGCGGTAACGGCCGGCAATTTCAGCAGTTTGGCCAGACGGGATAACATCAATCCGGCGAACAGGGCCACAGAAAGCGTTAACAGTGTTTGCATACGTAAAACCTTCTTCTGACATAGAATAAAACACGCTATTGATTGTATTCTTTTCGGCAGGGAATGTCAAGAGAAAAAACGACAAAAAACCGCCCGTGCAAACGAGCGGTTTTTGGATAGAAAGGCGGATTAAAAATCCAAGCACAAGCGCGTTTTTACAAACGGACGCACGAAAGCGTTTGCCGCCGCCACGTGAGCGGGGTGTACGGCGTATGCGGCCAGTGCCGCCGCGTCGGTGAGGGTGGATTCCAGCATGGCATCCGCATTGGAAGTGGCAAGTCCGTCGATGTGTACGGTAAGCGACTGCAATCCCTCCACCGTGCCGACCAACCCTTCGAGCTCCCGCTTCATATTCTCGCACACGGTACGCTTTTCCTCGGCCGTCAGTTCGTCCTTCAACTGCCACAAAATGATGTGTCGTACCACAATAATCACTCCTTTAAAAGTTACGGGCTGTCGTTGGTGCGACAGCCCGTGTGTTAATTATTGTTCGCCAAAGAACGCCTTGCGGAATTCGTAAGGATCGCAGGCCTTCACAGCCTTGTCGTTCACTTCCACCTTCAAGGTCGCCATCTTTTCTTCGATCTGCTTGTTAAACTCTTCAAACTTCATCGAATAGAGGATCGCTTCCACCTGTTCGGCATAGTAGTCCACCGGATTGCCGTCCTCGTCGTTGCCGCGATCGGCTTCGGGGTTCATACGCAACACCAACGCGATGGTCGGGGTCTTGTTGTCATCTTCGTATTCGAGGATCTTCACTTCGTTAAACGCCATCTCTTTGATGAGTTTTTCGAGGTTGTCGTTACCCTCGTTCGAGGAATCCACGTCCACGCGGTGGTTGTGCGCTTCTTCCGTTTCCGTTTCTTCCTCATGGTCGTGATCGTGGTCGTCCGCCGTGGTGGTGGTCGCATCGCTCTCGGTAGTGGTGTTGTTCACCGTGGTGGTAGTCGCCGCCGTAGTGGGGGCGCTGTCGGTCGGAGCCGTCTGGTTGGAAGCCGATTCCGACTGAGCCTTTTCATCCGCCTCGAACTTGTGGAGCACCGCGTCGAAGTCCTTATCCTTCTCGTACATTGCGAGATAGCCTTCGAACGCCTCTTTGACCGCCTTCTTCTCATCGTCGGTCATATCCTTGCCCTCGGCGTTGAGCAGCGAGTCGGAAATGATCATATAACTGAGATAGTTATCGTCAAAGTACTTGCGGACGTCGGTTTCGGGAACTTCGCGCTGGCCGCCCTTGCCGTACAGCGTGTAGAACAGACCGCTCTCGTTGTAGTTGCACTCCTCCGCCATACGGGCGTAACTTTCGTTGTTGAAACCGAGATCAATGAAGGCATCGTTTTCCATGGCGGCAAGTTCTTCCGCGAGAGCCTTCTTGTCTTCTTCATTCAGCGACACGCCCAGTTCGGCCATCATACGCTTGACAGCGACCTGACGTACCACCGACTCCTCGGTGAGCGCCTTGATGTAACCCGCGAGGTCGTATTTCTTTTCCTTGTGGGTGTATTCTTGACCCCACACGTCGGTATCGGTGCTGTACATCTCATAATAATACAGCGGGGTGGCGCCGCCGGAGCCCTGCATATACACCTGATAGAAGGTGTTATACAGATACGCCAGATATTCACCCGTGGTGTAATCGTCGCCGTCTACCGTGATGGCGACTTTCGGGGTGGAGCAACCGGTCATCAGCAAAGCGGAGCAGAGCACCGCCAGTGCCAACAGCACGGTTACCGAACGCTTGAGAATGTTACGCATAGTATTGTGTCCTCCTTAAATTATGCTGCATTCGCATCTAAAATCATATTATACAGTATAAAACACGGTTTGTCTACTGGCAAACGGCACAATATTGTAAAATTTTTTAGGAAAAAGCACCAAAACGAGGATAAACCCTCGTTTTGTGGGCAAAATATACAGACTGGAATACGAATTTTTGTTCTTTTGCACAGTAGATCATTGTGGAAAACTTGGTGGAAATCGTGAAAAACCGCGTAAATACAAGGGGTTTTTCCACCGAAAATTCGGTTTTTGCGGTTTTTCGGCACGGTTTTCCACCAAATCAGCTATCCAAACCGTATAATCACCTTGACACGGCGACGGCAATGATACAATCGGAGACCTTTTCGCAAAAATGTAAGGAGGCACCGTCGGTTTCGTCCTCCCCCACCGCGACCAAACACAGGGCACGGCGCAGCCCGTCCCCGCTCAATTTCAGTGCGGCCTCTTTTGCCGCAAACCGCCGTGCAACTTCACGCGGGGCGGCAGGGAGGCTCTCATCGGGGTGTGTAATGCGTGCCGCCGTGCGCGAAAAACGGTCGGGCGCAAAGGCAGGGGCTTCCCACGCCTGTATGTCGGCACCGAGCGGGCGGTCGCACACCGCCGCCAACAGGTGCCCGTTGCTGTGAGAAAAGCTCACAAATACGACCCCCTGCGGCGTGGAAATACCCGCGGGGAAGGGCTTGCCGTTCGGCGCGACTTCCCATCGCGCAAACGGCCGTGTCAGTGCGGTGGCGGGCACCGTCTGAAACGCGGTGCCGCTTGCCGTTTGCCATTGCTCAAGCGCGTGGGTGAGCAGGGCGGTGAGCCCTGCGCCCTCCGCACGGGAGGCGGGGGTGCGGGGCGCAAGTTCTTCGCGGCGGGAGGGGGGCAGGTGTGCCCACAGGCGTTCCGTGAGCGCACGGTCGGCTGTATCTATATACGAATGGTATAATTCGAGCCGCATATTACAACAACGCCCCCTTTCTAACGCTATTGTACCACACGGGGGGAAAAAATTCAATTGACAAAATTCCGTCAACTGGTTACACTAGATGTATGGACCTTTCTTAATTTTTATGATGAGGGATTGCGATGAAGAAAACGAGCCATCCTCACCGTATGGTGAGAACGCTGACCGATTGGGCATATTATGTTTTCGGATGCCTTTTGTACGCCGTGGGAGTGGATATGTTCATCACGCCGAACCATCTGGTTCCCGGCGGCGTAACGGGCGTGTCCATTCTCATAAATTACGTCATGCCGGCATTTCCGGTCGGCGCGGGCATTTTCGTTATCAACATCCCGCTGTTGATCTTGGCGTGGATATATATCGGCCGTGCCTTTGCGTGGCGCACCACGGCGGTCACGGCGCTCGCCTCGGTCATCATCGACCTGTTGGTTCCTTTCGTAACTCCCTACACTGCCGATCCGTTGCTCGCGGCGCTGTTTGGCGGCGTGCTCAGCGGATTGGGGCTGGCACTGGTGTTTTTGCGCGGTGCCACCACGGGCGGCAGCGAGATCGTGGCGCGGTTGCTTGAGAAAAAGTACCCCCATATTTCTATCGGGCGATTTATGCTGTTGGTGGACGGAATCATCATTGCGGTTTCGGTGCCTGTGTTCGGGCAGTTGGAGTCGGCGATGTATGCGGCGGTACTGGTGTTTGTGTCGTCGTTGGTGGTGGATGAGCTGATCGGCGGTGCGCGGCGTACCCGCACGGTGTTGATCGTCACCGCGGCCGAAAGCGCGATCGCCAAAGAACTTACCCTGCGGTCGGAGCGCGGTGTTACGGTGATGGAAGCAACGGGAGCCTATACTGGCAGTGACCGACAGGTGTTGATGTGTGCGGTGCGTCCGTCGGAGGTGTATCCTCTGCGGCAACTGTTGAGTGAACTGGATCCCGATGCGTTTATTATCGTGCTGAACAGCGAACAGGTGCTCGGCGCAGGTTTTCAATCTTAACGAAAGGCGGGACGAACCCGATGACATACCAATGGAACAGTGACAGTTTGAGTGCGGTGATGGCGTTGCCCGCCGCGGTGGCCGACCGTGCGCTCAAACTGGCAGGTGCACCGCAACTGAAGGTGTTGCTGTGGTTTGCCCGTCACGGCGGGTTCGACGTGCAGGCGTGTGCCGCCGCTGTCGGCATGACCGTGGGGGATTGCTGTGATGCGATGCAGTTTTGGGTGGAAATGGGCATTCTGCGTGCCGAAGGCACGGCGGAGGATACGCCCCCCGTCGTCGTAACGCCCGCGCCCGCGCCGATGCCGCCCGCCCCCGTGTCCGTGCCTGAAACGGTAACGCGCCCCTCCTTCCGCGAAGCGGTGGCGCGGCAAAAGAGCAGCCCCGATTTCGATTATCTTTTAAAAATGGCGGAACAGCGGTTGGGGCGCACCATCACTCCGGCCGAAGCCGAAACATTTTTGTACATATACGATACGGTGGGATTGCCCGCCGAAGTGATTTTGATGTTGCTGGTGTACGCCATTCGCAACGGCAAGGTGAAATCCCGTTCGGGGTTCCGATCCTATTTGGAAAAATCCGCCCTTTCGTGGGCGGAAAACGGCATTACGACGGTGGCGGCGGCAGAGGAGGAACTTTGCCGCGGGGAACGCCGTCACGCGGTGCGCGAGCACGTGCAGACGTTGTTTTCGCTTGCCCGTCCGCTCACCTTGTTGCAGGTGGAGGCGGCGGTGCGTTGGGTGGATGAATGGCATTTTTCGGATGAGATGCTGTTGATCGCGCTTGCGAAGTGCCGTGAAAAAACAGGGGATTTCAACGCCAATTACGTCAACCGCATTCTGGAGGGTTGGCTTGCGGACGGTATCACCACCGCCGAACAGGCGGCCGCCGCCGCGGCGCCCCGCAAGCGGCAAAACGCCAAGCCGTTGCTGTCGGACGAAGCGGCCGTGCCGGATGCGACCGATTATGAACGTGCCGCCGCCGACTGGCGGCCGGTCTACAAGGGTAAAGGATGAGTGATCCTTTATCCCAACAAACACATAAGGAGTAACCGAAGATGGGATACAGCAAAGAATTGTATGAACAGGCGATGCGAATACTCGCCGAACGGCGTATGGATGCCGAAACGGCGGCCGCCGCACGGCGTGCACGGGCGATCGCGCGGGATCCGCGCACCGCTGAGATCGAACGCGCGCTGTCCCAAACGGCGTTGTCGGTTGCGCGCGCGGTGCTGAGCGGTATGGACGGCAACCGCTCAGCAAACATCACCGATGTGGTGAGCCGCCTGCAGGCCGAAAACGAGCAACTGCAAAAAGAACTGGCGGTACGCTTGCAGGCGATTGGCGAAACGGCGAAGAATTTCGAGCCGATTCCCGCCTGCGCCGTCTGCGGGGATACGGGTTACACCGGCCAGCGGATGTGCCGCTGTTTGGAGGAGTTGTTGCAAGAACTTTCCTGCAAGCAACTCAGTGCGTTGTCGCAAATGCAACTCACCCGCTTTGAAGATATGGATATGGCGTATTACGCCGACACGCCCGACAGTGACGGGGTGGTGCCGCGCCGCCGTATGGAGGATATCGTGGCGTTTTGCCGTGCGTGGGCGGCGGACTTTTCCGCCGATTCTCCGAACCTGCTGTTGCGCGGCCCTGCGGGTACCGGCAAAACACATCTTTCGCTGGCGATGGCACGTGAAGTGGCACAAAAAGGCGGACAGGTGGTATACGGTTCGGTGCAACGCCTTCTTCGCCAGTTGGAAAAGGAGCATTTCGGGCGGGAAAGCGGCGACAGCATGGAGCGGTTGGAATCTTGCGACCTGCTGATCTTGGACGATCTCGGCACCGAATTTGCCACGCCGTTTTACACCTCGGGGTTGTATGAACTTATCAACACCCGCCTGCTTGCGGGACGTCCCACCGTGATCTCTACCAACCTCAACCAAAAGCAACTGCAGGAGCGTTACGGTGTACAGATCGCATCGCGTATTGCCGGTTGTTTCCAACCGCTGTTGTTTGCGGGGCAGGATGTCCGCCAACAAAAGTTGATGCGTCGATTGAAAGGAGAGCAAGAATGAAAACACGGGGTTATATTTTCGGAATGCTGATCGTTACGCTGGCTTTGGCGGTTTCTTTGGGCGGTTGCCGATTGTTTGCGCCCAAGTCGGCAGGCGGGGCGGACACGGCGGCGACCACCACGGCCGCACCTACCACTACCGCTACCACGGCGGGCACCACCGCTGAAGTGTACCCGTTTGTGGGTTATGTTAACGCCACCACGCTGAACGTGCGTCCCACCCCCGATACCGGCGGATATGCGATCGGCGGGTTGAAGTGGGGGGATACGGTCACGATCCTTTCCCGCGAGGGGGATTGGTATGCTATCAGTTTTGCGGGGCAGACGGGGTATATCAACGCACAATACGTGCAGGATACCATGCCCTCGGAAACCACCACCGCCCCTGAAACGACCGCAGTGACAGGCACCACGGCGGCGGTCGATACCGTCGGCCCTTAATACGAATTACATAAGCGCGGCGAGCAGTAACATCTCCCGCGCTTTCGCATAGATCGGTTCGAAATCGGTGAGCGGCAAGGGGTTTTCGCCTCGCCCCAACTCGATGGTGAAAGCGGGACGCCCCGTTTCTTCAATGAACCAATCCTTAAACCCGCCGTGGGAAGCCAATCCCGTCGGGTCTGCCACGGTGTAGCCCGAAGAGGCGGCGAGAATGTTCGCCATCAAGCGGGCGGAGGCAGGGGTGCGTTCACCGTATTGCCAATAGATCTCCTCACCTTGCGAATGCAGGGCCAGCACGTGCCGAAAATCGGCGCGGCGACACAGGGAGGTGAGGGCGCGCGTTTCGGGCTCGCTTTCGGCGTATTCGCCGCCGAAACGGCGCGGAGAGGGGCCGTCGATGCCGCTCTCTTTCTCCATTTCCCGCAACACGCCGTGGCCGGCGTCGAAGTTGTGGTTCAGGTCCACCCCGCGGGCGTTGGCTTGCCACAAGCCGGGGGTGTCCCCGCCCTTTTCCGCCACCAACGGGGCAAAAGACCCCGCCGTGCGACTGCCGCCGAGTGCGATGTCCACCCCGTCGGGGTTGACCTGCGGGATAAACACCAAACACCGCCCTGCGATGGCACGGCGAAAATCCATATCCGACAGGTGCCCGTCGCGGCAAAGCGCTTCGCAAATGTCTTCGCACAGGCGGAGCAGCACCAGCGTGGTGAGCCATTCCTGCCCGTGAAAGGCGGCGGCATACAGCACGCGGTCCCGCCCGCCGCCGAGCATCACACCGTAGATGTCCCGTCCCAGCACACTGCGCCCCACCGGTTGCAGTTCCAAAAACCGATACCGCCCCGCCAGTGCCGAAAGCAATGCGCGCACCGTGCCCGAATCGGCAGGTTGCGGTACCGTGATCTTGTTTTTCATTGTTATGACCACCCTTACTCACTACTGTAATACTATATATGATAACGGAGGTACCCCTATGAATCTCATCGAAAAACCAATGTCGCAGGACTACAAATATAAGGGAAAAATTGTCAATATGCGGGTGGATGAGGCGCTTTTGCCGAACGGACAGACCGCACTGCGCGAAGTGGTGGAACATCCGGGCGGCGTGTGTATCGCGGCCCTCACCGATGAGCGGGAACTCCTGTTTGTGCGGCAGTTCCGCTACCCTTACGGAGAGGTGGTGTGTGAACTGCCCGCCGGAAAACTCGAACGCGGAGAAGACCCCTTGCTTGCGGGCAAACGCGAATTGGAGGAGGAAACGGGTGCGGTTGCGGCGCAGTACACCTCTCTCGGCAAACTGTATCCCACCCCCGGTTATTGCGGCGAGATCATTCACCTGTATTTGGCGGAGGGGCTCACTTTCGGTGACTCCAACCCCGATGAGGACGAATTCTTGGAAGCAGAGCGCATTCCGTTGGATACGGCGGTGCAGATGGTGCTGAACGGTGAACTGCCGGATGCGAAAACGCAGGTGTTGGTGTTGAAAGTGGCGGCATTGCGCCCGTAATTTTGCCTAAAATCCTATTACAATTCGGGTATAAAACAAAAAAATCATAGAAATTTTCAAAATACGATTGACAAACCATCGGTTTTTGCATACTATTTTTGGTAGAGAGAGGGGAACATCCCTTTTTACTGCCCGTGCGGCCAATACTATTGCGGAGGATGACAAGATATGGTATTCGAAAAAGTCAGAGAAATTTTGTGCAACCAGTTTGATGTGGAAGAAGATGCCGTTCAGTTGACCACCCGTATCAGTGAGGACTTGGGTGCCGATTCGCTGGATGCGGTGGATATGCTGATGTCGCTTGAAGATGAGTTCGACGTGGAGATCCCCGATGAGGAGATTGAAAACATTCACACGGTCGGCGATCTGGTGTCCTATATTGAAGAACATCAGTAAATAAAGCAAAAGATGTGCAGAAATTCTTCTGCACATCTTTTTTATTGTGAGCGAAAACCCTCGGCTGAGCCGGTGGTTCAAAAAAGCTTTAGCGGTGAGTGGAAAAAGATACATCTTGAAAAGATGGACAATGAAACGATCAAAGAAGCCTTGCCTCCCCTTGTCAGGGGAGGTGATTTTTGGCCGTGAGAGCGACCCAAAATCGGAGGGGTAGTAGGAGAAACACGTTTCTGCGATGTTTCACTACCCCTCAGTCTCGCTACGCTCGCCAGCTCCCCTGACAAGGGGAGCTTTGGCAAAGGAGCGTCCGTTTACGGGTACCAAGTAAATCCCCTCGCAGATGTTAGGCTGCAAAAAGCGCCTGCAGGCGCTGCTGGTAACAGAGCCTTACAGGCGTTTTTTGAAAAGCCACCGGCTATGCAGGTGGATATTTATTTGCTCGTCGGATAGAATATTTTCACGGGGACACCGCGTGCACGGCATTGTTCGATCACAAACGCCGTCCCGCGGGAGCGCCCGTCCCAAAACGCCAGCACCAGATCGCTGTATTCCACAATGGTGACGTTGCGAACCAACGGTGCCCGCCGCCCGTATATTTCATATTTCGGCAAAAACTCGGTGAGCGGGATGCCGTTTGCGCGCGCCCAGCGTGCCGCCGACGTATCCACGCCGCGTGCACCGCCCGACACGATCTCGGTCACGTCTGCGGGCAGATATCGTTCCAGATCCGGCACGATCAACCCGCGCGATCCGATCACCGCCACTTTCATATGCCCACCTCCAACCGAACATCTGTTCTTATCTTACCACGTTCTGCTTGGTTTGGCAAGAGTTTTTTTGAAAAAAACGGATATACTGTGTGGGGAGGGGAAGAAAATGGCGTATTTGAAAGCGGAGAAACTGACCAAGGTGTATCGTCGCGGCAGTGAAGAAACGGTAGCGTTGGATGCGGTGAGTTTTTCGGTCGAGCAAGGCGAAATGGTGGGTATCGTCGGCCGTTCGGGGTCGGGGAAATCCACCCTGATGCACCTGCTCGGGTGTTTGGATAAGCCCACCGCGGGGCAGTATTGGTTGAACGGGCGGGATATGTCCACCCTGCCGCGTCGCCGCTTGGCGGCGGTTCGCAACCGTGAGATCGGGTTCGTCTTTCAGCAGTTCCATCTGATCGGCAGTTTGAATGCAGTGGAAAACGTAGAGTTGCCGTTGTTGTATCGCGGCACGCCTGCCAAAGAGCGTCGTCGACGGGCGGAGGAGTGCCTATGCCGTATGGGGTTGCAGGACCGTTTGAATCACAAGCCGTCGGAACTGTCGGGCGGTCAGCAACAGCGGGTGGCGATCGCCCGCGCCATGGCGGGAGATCCCGCACTGTTTTTGGCAGATGAGCCGACCGGCAATCTGGACGCCGCCTCGGCCACTGAGGTGATGGAGTGCTTACATTCCCTGCACCAAAGCGGGCGCACGGTGCTCATCATCACTCACGACACGGCGCTGGCCGAAACGCTCCCGCGGCGGCTGCTGCTTGCGGCGGGACGGTTGGAATAAGCGCATAGAACCCCCTTTTTGCGTATCGGCTTGGGCAAAAAGCCTTTAATGCGACAGTTCTTTTTTAGCTTCGAGCGGGTTCCACGTTCCGCGGAAGTAGTGTATCAAAAACAGCAAAAACAGCAACAGGTTGTGTGCGATCATACAGCCCCACGCCGCGACCAGTCCGCCGCCGAAAAAGCGGGTGCAGAGAAAGGTACCCACGATACGCACGCCCCACATGCCCGTAACGTTGAACACGAAGGGGGCCACCGTCCGCCCGACACCCAGCATCACGCCCTCCAAAATGATGGCGATGCCGAAGATCGGCTCGGTTACGGCCACCATCCGCAACACGGTGCTGCCGAGTGCGATCACGGCGGGGTTGTCCGAAAACAGGTGCAACATCGCGGGGGCCAGCAGAAACAGCAACCCGCCCGACAGGCACATCAGCACCGTTTCCACCGCCAAGATCGTGCGGGTGGTTTCCCGCATACGGCGACGATCGGCGGCGCCCAGTGCGTTTCCCGCCAGCGTGGCGGCGGCGGTCTGCATACCGTAAGCGGGGATGTAAAAGGCGGATTCCACCGTGTTTGCCACCGTGTGCGCGGCGGTGGCGATCTCGCCCAGCGCATTGATCATCGAAGCAAACGCCACGTAGCCCAGCGACGTGCCGAAGCGCTGCAGCATATTCGGTAAGGCCACCCGCAAACAGGGGAGAAGCACCGTTTTGTCGGGGCGCAGTGAGCGGCCGCGCGGCGAAAGCAGCGGATGCCGCCATAGGGCGGCGGTGATGCAAATACCGCCGACCGTGAAGGCAATGGCACTGGCGGTCGCGGCACCGAGCACACCCATCCCTGCGCCGTACAGCGTGACCGACCCGCCGAAGAAGCGAACGGTGCGGGTGGGGTAGATGAGCAGGAAGTTCAACACTACGTTGGTCAGGTTTACGAGCACACCGACACGCATCGGCGTTTTTGTGTCGCCTGCGGCGCGCAAGACGGTGCCGAAAATGGTGGTGGCGGCGCGAAACAGCATCGGCGTGTACAAGATGAAGAAGTATTGCCCCGCCAAGGTTTGAATGTGCGGATCCACCTGCATCCATACGGGCACCTTAGCACTGCACCCCAGCGTAAGGGCGGTGAACAGCACGCCGCACACCAAGGTGGTCAGTACCGCCTGTGTCGCGGCACGTGCCGCGTTTTCGCGGTCGCCTGCTCCGCACGCTTTGGCAATGAAGGATAAAAAACCTACCCCCAAGGCAGATACGGTGCTCCCCACCAACCAGTTGACGGTGGTGGTGGCGCCCACGGCGGCGGTGGCGGCGGTGCCGAGTGCCCCCACCATTGCCACGTCAATATACTGCACGGCGGTCTGCATCAGTTGCTCCAACATGGTGGGCCATGCCAACGCGAAAATGACCGCCAAAGTGTGCTTTCCTGCGCTTTTTCGCATAATTTCCTCCAAAAAACGATTTATCACTGGACAAACGCAATTCTTTTTGATACAATACATTATATATGGTGAGTACGTCCTTGTCAACGGCGTCGGAGTACGTCGCAAAATGCGTAGGAGGCTATATTTATGAAAAAGAAGAGAATTCGATTGTCGGAACTGGCGGCGGCCGCGGAAACGTTTGTCACCAAAGGCGATCCCGAGGCGTGTGTTCCGCACGGCAACGGCCACATCAATTCCACCTTTATTATCCTTTGCAGAGATGCGCGCGGTCGTCAGTATCGCTACATTCTGCAGGCGATCAACACCGATGTATTTAAGAATCCGGAATGGGTGACCGCGAACATCAAAAAGGTTACCGATTATTTGCAAGAACGCACGACCGATCGCCGCAGTGTGATGCACATGGTGCCGACGGTGAACGGCGATTATACATACACCGATCGAAACGGTTGTTGGCGTATGTATGAATTCATTGAGGATGCTATCTGCTTGGATGCTCCCGAAACGGCGGAGGATTTCTATCAGTCCGCCTTGGCGTTCGGCCGCTTCCAGCGCGACCTCAGCGATTTCCCCGCCGAGGAGTTGAAGGAGACCATTCCCGATTTCCACAACACCCCCGTGCGTTACCAAAACTTCTTGAAAGCGTTGGAAGAAGATGTCGTCGGCCGCGCTTCCACCATCCGCCACGAAGCGGATTTCCTGAAGTTCCGTTCGGACTTTTACAGCGTGTTGGAGGATGCGCGTGAAGCGGGCACTCTGCCGTTGCGCGTGACCCATAACGACACGAAGCTCAACAACGTTATGCTCGACCGTACCACCCGCACCGCGCTGTGCGTGATCGACTTGGATACGGTTATGCCGGGCTATTCGGTCAACGATTTCGGCGATGCCATTCGCTTTGGCGCGAACACCGCCGCCGAGGACGAACCCGACCTCAGCCGTGTGGCCATCAACCTCACGCTGTTTGAGGCGTACACCAAGGGCTTTCTTGAGGGTTGCGGCGGCCGCTTGCCGTTGGAAGAGGCGATGCTTCTGCCCGAAGGTGCCAAGATGATGACGTTGGAAGTCGCTATGCGTTTCCTTACCGACTATCTGCAGGGAGACGTGTATTTCAAAACCAAATATCCCGAACACAACCTCATTCGTTGCCGTTCGCAGCTGGCGCTTGCAGCGGATATGGAAGCCCACTGGGACGAGATGAAAGAGATCGTCAAGGCTTGCTACAAAAAAGGGTAAGGATGTGCCCCCAAGCGTCTTTTGATGTTTGGGGGCAGTTTTTTGCAAAGGAGAAAACGTATGTGTTCCGATTCGTGGCAGCAGCCGTTTACCAACAAGCGTTATCTGCACCCGCCGTTGGCGGAAAATATGTTTACCATGTGGCCGGAACTGCGCCTGATCTGCGGTGACGTGGTGGAAGTTGCGTGTGCGTTTCGTGCGGCAGGTCTGCGCGTGTTGGTGGGGGAGGATATGCATTCCCCCGATTTCAAAGCCGTGCAATACGAGGTGCGTGAAGACGGGATCCCCGTGCACGCATTGTCGCAGCCGTGCGGTGAGTATACCATTCGTATGGAGAGTTTTTGCGATGTCGCACGGGTACCCGTTTGCTACACTGAGTTTGCGCTCACCAACGAAACCGATCACGCCGTGGAGGACGTGATCGTTCTGCTCCCCCGCACGGGGCGGGAAGACCATTTGGTCGGGACCGAGGTGGACGGCTACGCCCACTACGATTCCAACGTGTATAACTGGGGCTTTTTGCCTTCGGAATGGCAGTGGGAAGCGCCGATCCTTGCCGACGCGGAGTATACCGTGCGTCTGCAGGATACCGAAGGGTTTGACATAGCGTGGCAGGGGGACGTTGCGGGGTTGGAATGGTATCAGCGCCGCGTGTTGCGTATGCGTTTCACGTTGCAGGCGGGTGAAACCAAGCGGTTTTGCTGTGCGTTTCGCCACGGTGCGGTGGAGCCGTTCGATTACGAAGCCGAAAAAAGCCGCACCATCGCCTTTTGGCAAACCGAACTGGCAAGGCTGCGCCGTTCCCCCGGCGGCGAGGAATACCGCCCGATGATAAACAATTTGACGGCGCAAAGTTTGCAGATGTTCGCTCGTCCCGTGGGGCGGGATTTCGTGTTTCCCCGTCAGGGCGGTCTGCAACGGGTGATATGGCCCAATGAAGCGGTGGAATTTTTGGTCGCGTTGGATCGTTTGGGCGATTTTCGCCGATACACCGAAACGGCCTACGACTCCTTCTTCTTCGTCTTGCAGGTGAAGGAAGGAGAGGATATCGGTGCGGTGCAGAATCTGAACGGCAACCGGTGGGGCAGCATTACCGGTGCTTCGGTGTGGGGCTGTGCACGCAGTTTGCTGTTCTGGGATGACCCTGCGGCGTTTGACAAATTCAAAGAACCGCTGCATCAAGCGTTTTGCTGGATGGAGCGTCAGCGGGATAAAACGCGCGACGGCAGTTGCAAGGGGGTAGGTATTTTCCCGCCAATGAAATCCTCCGACTGGCCGGGCGAGTTCCAAAGCTGGACCTTCACGGACGCATTCAATCTGCTGGGCTACGAATGGCTTGCCAACGCATTCGAGCGTTTCCGCGACCCCCGTGCCGCCGAAGTACGTGCGGGATATGACGATTATATGGCGTGTATGAAAGACATTCTGCACCGACTCACAGAAAAGAGCATTGTAGGGGATGAGATCCGTCTTACCTTCGATCTCGGCGTGGAAATGACCGATCCGCCCTATGGGTCTTACGCTACCGATGGGCCGGGTATGCTGATTCGCGCGAAGGTGATCGAACCGTGCTCGCGGGAAGCCAACTTGATCGAACAATATTATCGCAACCGCGGTATGATGAAAAACGGGCTCACGGGAAGAATGAACGACGGCTTGTTGTTCCAAGGGCACAACGCCGACCCGTGGGCGGGACACACGTGGTACACCTCGTTTTCCGACCTCTATTGGTTTTATAACTGGTTGGAAGGCGGCGAGCGGGACAAGGCGTATGAGACCCTTTCGGCGCAGTGGAAGTTTGGTATGTCCAAGGAATATTATATGTTAGAGCGCTTTGCGGATAACGACCCGTACTGGACTCCGTGGATGCCCAACGCCAGTGCCAACGGACGGCTGTTGATGATGATGGCGGACTGGTTTGAAGAATAGCAAGCGAAAGAGCAACACCTCACACGAGATGTTGCTCTTTTATATAGGAATCCAATTGTTTTTGAGTTTTGATAACCACTGTTTTGTCACGGTATCGTGCGCTCACCTGCCGAAACCGTGCGCGCGTTTTGCAGGCGCAAAGAGTTCGACTCTCGCCAGCCTAAGATCCATCTTGCAAACTCCGCGTCAAACTTTTCGTTGCATCCTGCCGCCATATCGGGACGGGTGGTGTTTTTATAGGTGCGATATCGCCGATAAGCACGCAAAAGGCACGAAAAGTGGTTGAAAAGCAACAGAATAACGACGTCTGCTTCTTGCATACGGCGCTCAAACGAGAATCGGGCGTAGTTGCTGTCCATGACCCACGCATCGTGCGTGTTCATAAATTCGTCGGTCATACGGGCTTTTTCCTCGTCGCCTCGAATTTCCCAGTTCGGCAAGAATTGCACCGTATCAAAATGAAACGCCGGTATATCGTGCTTTTCGGCGAGCAGGCGTGCCAAGGCGGATTTTCCTGCGCCGCTGTATCCGAGAACGGCTATTTTCATGCTATCATCACCTTTTGTTTCCTTGCGTTGCAAAATCGAAAAAAGTTGCGAGTGGGTACTTGCCGCAGTTTGCGGCACTATTTCGCGGTTCGAGATGGGGGCCTCGGTGCCGGTGGCAGGACGTTCGCCTTGCGGCGAAGTCCGTGCAACGTTTTTTCTTGCCGTCTTGGACAGACGGCATTTTGCGTTGCAAAACCGAAAAAAGTTGCGAGTGGGTACTTGCCGCAGTTTGCGGCACTGTTTGGCGGTTCGAGATGGGGGTTTCGGTGCCGGTGGCAGGACGTTCGCCTTGCGGCGAAGTCCGTGCAACGTTTTTTCTTGCCGTCTTGGACAGACGGCATTTTGCGTTGCAAAACCGAAAAAAGTTGCGAGTGGGTACTTGCCGCAGTT
>SVPM01000027.1 GCA_015065865.1 Oscillospiraceae bacterium
CGACCCCCGTTTCGTGGGGTGCTCGAGTATAATACCAAATCCATCCCCATTTGTCAACCCTTTTTTTTAATTTTTTTGAGTTTTTTTCAAAAGTCGCTTTTTGTCAGAAAAGACCGAAAGAGAGGGACTTCGATTGTGCAAGTTGACCAACGAGATGTGGCTGCCCCCTCCTTTTCCCAAGGGAAGGGTTGCAACAAGCAACGACCGCCCGCCTCGCTGCACGGCAAGGCGGGCGGAATATCGGCATATTAATTCAACGCACATCTTCGGTTTCGGAATTGCGTAACGTATCACGGTTAAACACACACGCCGCAAGATACGCATCGTTCTCACGCTCCTCGGTGTCCTCTGCACTCCCGAGCAGGTTATAGGCGATCGCACGGCAAAGTTTGCCGTATTTCTTCCGCACGATTTCGAGCACACGCTCATCCCTTTCCCAAAACATATCGATAATGCGTTTTTCCTCCACTCCTCTCGCCCCCTTTCACCCATACAGTAAGAAAAATTTCCCAAAGGTTACGCTGAAAACGGAAAAAACTCCCCTTGGGGAGTTTTTATCTTGCATTATGCTCTTTCAAGGCGCGTTCCGCCTCTCGCTTCATATCACGGCGAGCGGCATCCTCGCGCTTATCGTACAATTTCTTACCGCGGCACAGCCCGACCTGCACCTTCACCCGCGAGCCCTTGAAATACAGCGACAGCGGAATGAGGGTGTATCCTTGCTGTTTGGTCAACCCCAACAGGCGCATGATCTCCCGCTTGTGCAACAGCAGGCGGCGCGGGCGCATTGGTTCACGGTTAAAGATGTTGCCCTGCTCATACGGCGAGATGTGCATCCCTTTCACAAACATCTCACCGTCGTCCACCGTGCACCACGCATCCTTCAGGTTCGCGCCGTTGCGGCGGAGCGATTTCACTTCGGTGCCGCACAGTTCAATGCCCGCCTCCAACTGTTCCTCCACAAAATACTCGTGGTAAGCTTTTTTGTTGGTAGCAATGGTCTTGGTTTCTTTCTTCTCCATTTCGACTCCTTACAGTTCACTGCGCCCTTCGAGCGAATGGCGCAAGGTGACTTCGTCGGCATACTCAAGATCCCCGCCGACGGGAATGCCGTATGCCAAGCGGGTAACGCGCACCCCGAACGGCTTGAGCAGTTTCGCGATATACAAAGCGGTCGCCTCCCCCTCTACCGTGGGGTTGGTCGCCATAATAACTTCTTTCACCCGTTCATCCGCCACACGGGGCAACAGTTCCTTAATACGAACGGCATCGGGACCGATACCGTCCATCGGCGATATCGTACCGTGCAACACGTGATACAGACCGCGGTAATCGCGGGCGCGCTCCAGCGCCATCACGTCACGTGCATCCTCCACCACGCAAATGGTGGAACGGTCGCGGTTTTCGGCACGGCAGACGGGGCAGGTATCCCCGTCGGTCAAATTACAACACACCGCACATTCGCGGATATGTTCGCGTGCATCGGTGATCGCACCGATGAACTCCGCCGCCGTGGCTTTATCGGTATTCAAAAGATAGAACGCCAAACGACAGGCGCTCTTATGCCCGATACCGGGCAGACGTTCCAACTGCTCGATCAGTCGTTCGAGCGGGGCGACGGTATATGCCACGACAGTTCACTCCTCAATTAAAGTACCCGCGGATCAAAACAGGCCGGGCAGACTCATCCCGCCCGTGATCGCGCCCATCTTCTGCTCGGAATCGGCCGCCGCCTTGCGGATCGCCTCATTCACCGCCGCCATCACCAGATCGGTCAGCATCTCCACATCATCGGGATCCACCGCATCCGGCTGAATGGAAAGTTCTTTGAGTTCGTGCGAACCATCCACCGTGGCGGTGACCATACCGCCGCCCACCGTGGCGGAATAGGTAGTCGCGGCCAGTTCTTCCTGCACGCGTGCCATATCTTCCTGCATTTTCTGCGCCTGTTTCAACATCCCCTGCATATTGGACGGGCCGCCGCCCATACCCTGCGGTAATCTTGCTTTCATATCGGTTTCCTCTTTCTTTTATTATATATAATATATACCTTATTTACTCCTCGGTCACGGGAACGCCGCGTTCACGGCTCTCCCGCAAAAACGCGGTGAGCGGATCGGTCGCTTCCTGTTGAACGGTCGCCGTGCGGCGCAGACCGAAACGATACTGTCGCCCCGTCACGTTACGCACCGCCGCTTGTAACTTCTGCTTGTGTTCTTCCTGCGTGACCAAACCGCGGAACAATTCGTTATCGGTACAGATGACGACTTTATCGCCCTTTATGATCGCGGAAGAACCGAGCAACACGCCGTACAACGGCATACAGTTCCGGCGCAGATCATCCATCACTTCGTTCCAACGGGTGAACGGTTCTTCTGCCGCAGTATCCTCCGCCACCGCCGCGGGAGCCGGTGCCGCAGAAGGCGAAACCTCTTCGTGCGCGGGGGTGGGTGCCGCAGGTTCAGGTGCCGCCGGTGTAGGCGCAACCGCCGCACCGCCGCGCAACGCATCTTCCAACGCCTTGATGCGGCGCAGCAACGCTTCGTTACTCACGTCCAACGCAGGGGTAGCAAGGCGCATCAGTGCCATTTCCATCTCCACTCGGCGGGATGCGCCGCCGCGCAACCGTTCCAACGTGTTCTGCAGTGCATCCATACAGTGAAGCACCGCAGGCAATTCGTAACACGCGGCCTCTTCACGCATATGCTCAAGTTCACAAGATGCGGCGATCACCAACGTTTCGGCGTTCTTCACACTTTTTAAGATCATTAGGTTGCGGTAGAAATCGATCATTTCCACGCACAGCCGTTCCATATCGCAAGAGGCGGCATACAGCCGATCGAGTACGGTCAGTGCCGTGGCGACATCGTTGCCGCGCACCGCCGCCGACAGTTCGTACAAATAATCGCGCCCTGCAAGCCCCACCGCCTGCGAAACCACCTCGGCAGTGATCTCCTCCGAACGCGAAAGACACTGATCCATCAGCGAGAGCGCATCGCGCAACGCACCGTCCGCCAAGCGGGCAAGCAACATCGCCGCCTCTTCCGTCAACGTGAGTGATTCCTTTCGTGCCACATCAAGGAGGCGTGCCGCGATATCCTCGGCCGGAATACGCCCGAAGTCAAACCGCTGACAGCGCGAAAGAATGGTGGCCGGCAGTTTGTGAACTTCCGTGGTTGCCAAAATGAAGATCACGTGCTCGGGCGGTTCTTCCAGCGTTTTGAGCAACGCATTGAACGCGCCTGCCGACAGCATATGCACTTCATCAATAATATACACGCGGTATTTTGCAGACACGGGAGTAAACCCTGCCTCCTCTTGCAGATCACGAATGTTATCTACGCCGTTGTTGGACGCGGCATCGATCTCCACAACGTCTAAGATCGAGCCGTCGTCGATACCGCGGCAGATGGCGCA
Organism: Oscillospiraceae bacterium; assembly: GCA_015065865.1. Taxonomy (GTDB): domain Bacteria; phylum Bacillota; class Clostridia; order Oscillospirales; family Acutalibacteraceae; genus SIG588. The sequence continues at coordinate 3,418 of SVPM01000027.1, forward strand.
TTCACCGCAAGGGTTACCGTCCTGCAAATCCAAACAGTTGACCGCCTTTGCCAAAATTTTGGCACAAGTGGTCTTGCCCGTTCCGCGCGAGCCGGTAAACAAATACGCGTGTGCCAAGCGATCGGTACGCAGTTCGTTACGCAAAGCGGCGGTCACCGTAGGTTGGCCGTACACGTCGTCAAACGTCTTGGGCCGCCATTTGCGATACAACACCTGATACAAGGCTCTCTCCCCCTTCAAAAAATGCGTGCTCTTGGGCATACGGACAAACCGGTTACCTGCGGCGCACGGAGCCAACCGCTTAATGCTGCTCGGTTCCCCGCCTGACATGGTTCACAGCGGTCCATCGCACAGGACCGATCCATCCGTATGCCCCAAAGCACGCGATGTGCTTATATTATATACGCATTCCGAAAAAATTGCAACCGTTTTTTGCAGAAAAAAGGCAGTGCCCGCCGCCGGACACTGCCTTTTTTAAAAATCAACCCATAAACTGCACGGGAATGAGCGCCATATCGTGGTGACCTTCAAAGGTGATCTGCAGGATCGCGACGTTCTTCGCTTCCACCGTTTCACCCGCGGTGAGGGTAAAGTCGGTGTTGACGTCCCACCAGTGCACCGCTTCGAGCATGGCGGTCTGCTTGCCCTTGACCGTCCAGCCTTCGGGCAGGATCCACTTGAACTTCATACCCTTTTGGCCGAGGAACTTGTGATGCACGCGCAACTTGATGTGACGTTCCTCCAACGGAGCGATATCGGGGCTTTCCATATAACGAACGTTGTATTTCGCCAAGATGGATTCGGCAGAAAACTCGTAACTGTCGGGTTCGAGGTTCGGTGCGCCCCATCCTTCACGCAACCAATCCCACGTTGCCTCGTCGCGTTCGGACTCGCCGTCCACCACCGCCACCTGACGGCCGTACAGCGTGACGGGAATCAGTTCCATCACGCGGTCGGTCAGATCGGTGCAGGTGTAGGGCACCATAAAGTGCTCACGCGGGTTCACCTCGTTATAGGTCTTCAGCACCGCGGTTGCGAGTGAGCAGGTGATGATCTCATCACCGATATGTTTGCACCAATCTTCGGGCAGGATCGCCGTGCCGTGCATAATGCCGAGCAGAGAGCCCGCCGTTGCCGCCGAGCAGTCGGTGTCGTCGCCGCAACGCACCGCAATCAGCAAAGACTCCTTGAAGTCGCCCTTGCCCCACAACAGGCCGATCAGCGCATAACTGACGTTTGCGGGTGCTTGGAACCACCCCAGCGCGGGATCTTCCAGTGCCATATCGGTGATAATGTTACGGGTCTCAAGCCACGTCTTGCCGTTGTCGAAGCATTCGGTCACGGTGTTCACGAAACGGAACGTGCGGCAGGACTCGGGAATGTGGCGCAGACCGATGTTGATAAGTTTACGCAGGTCGCTCTCGAAGAACGCCGCTGACTCCATCGCCGCCACAAAACGAGCCGCATAAGTACCTTCGCCGCGGCCGTGGTCCACGCTCGCGTCTTCAGTTGCAAACTTCACCGCCTGCGGGATATCGCCGGGGCAAAGGGTGGCCCAAATTTCGGTACGGATCCACGCGCCGTTGGAGTTGCACCACTCCTCGTTGCGATACTGACCCGACACGGGTGGGATCAGACCGTCACGCATATTCGCCTTGCAGCGGCCGTACTCTGCCCAGAAGGGAGTGATGTATTCAAGCCAATATTCGCCGAGCAACGCAGCGTTGATATTCTTAGGGCCAACGTCCGCCATCGCGAGCAGCCACACGAGCTGCAGGTCGAGATCATCGTTCGGCAAGGGTTTTCCGGGCGGGGTGGTCATACCCTCTACCTCGATAACGCTGCGGGTATTCTCGAACGGAGTGCCGAGCGTGCCGCCGAGGTTTTTGCCCATCCAGCAGGCGTAGATCTTGTCGCGCAATTCGGCACGGTTGATTTTCATCATAATACATTCCTCCTTTTGGCTTTATTATATAGAGAAAAAGGACTTGATCGCAAGTCCTTTTTCCGTTTTTTTATTAGGTTATTCCGACGAATAAGAATTCTGTTTGCGTTCCTTGATCATTCCGTGAATTTGCGCGGAGAAACACCGTACCGCTCTTTGAAATGGCGGTAAAACAGTTTTGAATCGTTGTAGCCGCACTGCTCCATCACGTCTGCAACCGAGGTGTTTCCCGCTTCCAACAGTTGTGCCGCGCGGTCGATGCGGCGGCGTTTCAAATATTCCGAAAAACTTTCACCGCACGCTTGTTTGAGCAAACGGCTCAAATGATCGGCACTGTAAAAGCCCTGTGCCGCAAGTTCCCGCAAGGTCAGTTTTTCGGTGAAGTGGGTGTCAATGTATTCCAGCGCTTCCTGCACCACTTCGTTCACCGTTTCGGGGGTGTTTTCACCGAGTTTACGCACCATCCACACGAACAGCATCTGCACGCCGCCGCGCAGGGCAGGCAGATAATCCGCCCGTTGCTCGCCGTATTCCGTAAGCAGGATCTCCACTAAACGGTCGGCACGCACCCGCTCTTCTCCGCGAAACCGCACGCATTGGGCGGGCCATTCTCCCTCGCCCGAAAATTCCCGCAGCGCGCAGTAACGGAAAATGTGGGTGATGCTTTCGGTGTCCATCAACTTCTCACTAAAGAAAGCAGGCTCCAGCAAGATGTCTATATACGTCATCGGTTCTTTTGCCGTGATCTCGTGCTCCTGTCCGGGGTCGATGAACAACAGGTCGCCGTGTTTGACCTCATACGTGCGCCCTCCCACCCGTTGAGAGCCGCTGCCCGTGAGCACGTAGCAAAGTTCCACAAACTCGTGACGGTGGACACGGCATACGCCGTCCTCCGTTTTGCGACATACGCGAATCTTTTCACAGTCCGCAATTTCATTTTGTGTACGGTACAGCATTTACTCACCACCTCGGGATAGGTTCTTACACATTTTATCACTCATCGTGCAAATTTGCAAGGGCACTTGACATTTTCTCCCTTTTTGAGTATCATATATTTTGTATTATTATGTAAAGGAAGTATCCGCATGCAAAACAGTGAAAAGACCATGGAAAAGATCGTCGCCCTGTGCAAAGGCCGCGGCTTCGTGTATCCCGGCTCGGACATTTACGGCGGTCTCGCCAACTCGTGGGACTACGGCCCCTTGGGTGTGGAACTCAAAAACAACGTGAAAAAGGCGTGGCTCAAAAAGTTCGTGCAGGAAAGCCCCACCAACGTCGGGCTGGACAGCGCGATCTTGATGAACCCGCAGGTGTGGGTGGCTTCGGGCCACGTGGGCGGTTTCTCCGACCCGCTGATGGATTGCAAGGATTGCAAATCCCGTCACCGTGCCGATAAATTGATCGAAGATTTCAGCGGCACCGCCGCCGACGGTTGGTCGAACGAACAGATGATGGCGTATATCCGCGAAAACAACATCGCCTGCCCCGATTGCGGCAGCCACAACTTCACCGACATCCGTCAGTTCAACTTGATGTTCAAGACCTTCCAAGGCGTCACCGAGGATGCCAAGAGTGAGTTGTACCTCCGCCCCGAAACGGCACAGGGTATCTTCGTGAATTTCGCAAACATTCAGCGCACCACTCGCCGCAAGATCCCCTTCGGCGTGGCACAGGTGGGCAAGAGTTTCCGCAACGAGATCACTCCCGGCAACTTTATCTTCCGTATCCGTGAATTTGAGCAGATGGAACTGGAATTCTTCTGCAAACCCGGTACCGACCTCGAATGGTTCCGCTATTGGAAAGATTTCTGCCGTGATTGGCTCTTGAACCTCGGTATTCGTGAAGAAAATCTGCGTCTGCGTGACCACGATCCCGAAGAGTTGGCGTTCTATTCCAAGGCGACCACCGACTTCGAGTTCCTCTTCCCGTTCGGCTGGGGCGAACTGTGGGGCATTGCCGACCGCACCGATTACGACTTGAATCAGCACAGCGAACATTCGGGTCAGAAACTTGACTATTTTGACCCCGAAACCAACGAGCGTTACGTTCCCTACGTCATCGAACCGTCGCTGGGTGCCGACCGTGTGGTGTTGGCGTTCCTGTGCGATGCGTATGACGAAGAAGTGGTGGATGCCGAAAAGAACGACACCCGCGTGGTGATGCGCCTGCATCCCGCACTGGCACCGTTCAAGGCCGCGGTACTCCCGCTCTCCAAGAAACTCAGTGACAAAGCACTGGAAGTGCATCAGATGCTCACCAAACATTTCATGGCTGACTTTGACGATGCCGGTTCCATCGGCAAGCGCTATCGCCGCGAGGATGAGATCGGCACGCCGTTCTGCATCACCTACGACTTCGACAGTGAGGCCGACGGTTGTGTTACCGTGCGTGACCGCGACACCATGCAGCAAGAGCGTGTGGCGATCGCCGACCTCGTGAACTACCTGAACGAAAAGATCGCATTTTAATGGTTCGGGTTTCACTGCTCACCCTATGCCCCCGTGACACACGGGGGCATATTTCAAAAGGAGGAACCGCATTATGACGGATAACTGGACCGAACTCACCGTATCGGTGCCTGTCACCGACACCGACCGTGCCGCCGACATTGCCAATATGACCGTGCCTTACGGCTTATATATTGAAGATTACAGCGACTTGGAACAGGGCGCGCGCGAAATTGCTCACATCGACTTGATCGATGAAGAACTGCTGGCACGCGACCGCACCCGTTCGCTGATCCACGTCTATTTGGAACCCGAAGTCAACCCCGCCGAAGCGTTGGCGTTTTTACAGGAGCGGCTCTCTGCCGCGGGCATCGACAACGCGCTTTCCACCCGCACGGTACGCGAATCGGATTGGGCAAACAACTGGAAACAGTTCTTCAAGCCCCTGCCGGTGGGTGAAAAACTGCTCATTCTCCCCACGTGGGAAACCGATGAGAACAAAGACGGCCGCGCCGTCCTGCACATCGACCCCGGTATGGCGTTCGGAACGGGCGGACACGAAACCACCCGCTTGGTGCTCGAAACGCTTGAAAAAACGGTCAAGGAAGGCGACCGCTTTTTGGATATCGGATGCGGCAGCGGTATTCTCTCCATTGCGGCGTTGCTGCTCGGCGCCGCCTGTGCATTCGGCGTGGATATCGACCCGCTCGCCGTAAAGACCGCGCGGGAAAACGGCGCGCTCAACGATATGGTTGCTCCGCGCTACGAGATCGTGGAGGGCGACCTTGCCGACAAGGTAACGGGACAATATGAGGTGGTTGCCGCCAACATCGTGGCGGATGCCATCATTGCGCTTTCTCCCGCCGTGCCCGCCTTCTTGAAAGAAGGCGGTGTATACGTGGTGTCGGGCATCATCGACGTGCGCGAAGCCGAAGTGACGGAAGCACTCGGCCGTTGCGGTTTCACGGTAGCGGAACGCTACGAGCAGCGCGGTTGGGTCTGCCTCGTGTGCAAACGGTGACGCCGTATGATCGACACCGTTTTATACGCCGCCGTTGCCGCGTATATTGAAGAACACTATATTGAGGCGTGCCGCCCAAGCGCCCCCTTGTCACCGCCGTATCATAAAGCAGCAAGCATCGCCCCGAAAGCCGCCGCACCCGATCTGTGCGGATGTCCGGCGCCAACGTGTGCCGTTGATCTGGACGAGCGGCTGAAACGGCTGGACGAGAGTTTTTCCGAAATGCTACTCCGCAAGATCGACGAGAGCGGTATGACGGATGCCCGGTGCTACAAACGCGCGAACATCGACCGCAAGTTGTTTTCCAAGATCCGCGGGGACGCGCATTACAAACCGTCGAAACCGACCGTGCTCGCTTTTGCCGCGGCGCTGGAACTTTCGCTTTCCGAAACGGAGGAAATGCTAAAAAAAGCGGGCTTCGCTCTCTCGCACAGCAACAAGTTTGACGTCATTTTTGAATATTGTATCACCCACGGCATCTACGATATCGCGGATATCAACGAGGTCTTGTTTGCCTTTGACCAAAGTTTGCTGGGCGGATGCTGATTTTTCTGCCCCCCGAAACACGACAAGCATAATTTGTCGCTTGTTATGCGACCACCCCTCTCTTTTTATGGTGTACAATGAGTACAACAAATAAAAGAGAGGGGTTTTTACTATGAAAAACAACATGACGGAATTGGTATTTATTTTGGACAGAAGCGGTTCGATGACGGGACTTGAGCGCGACACCATCGGCGGATTTAACGGTATGATCGAAAAACAAAAGAAACAAGAGGGAATCTGCTACGTGTCCACCGTGCTGTTCGACTGTGAAAGCACCGTCCTGCACGACCGTGTTCCGCTTGCCGACGTGGCGCCGATGACCGACCGCGACTACGTTACGCGCGGGAGTACCGCCCTGCTGGATGCGTTGGGGGATGCCATTCATCACGTGAGCAATATCCATAAATACGCGCGGGAAGAAGATGTGCCCGCCCACACGCTGTTCGTCATCACCACCGACGGCGAAGAAAATGCCAGTCACCGTTACACAAGCACACAGATCAAGCATTTGATTGAACGGAAAAAAGAAAAAAACTGGGAATTTCTGTTTATCGGCGCGAACATCGACGCGGTGACGACCGCCGCCCGCTACGGCATTGACCGAAACCGTGCGGTGAACTACCGCGCCGACAGCACGGGAACGCAGACGGTATATCAGACGGTGGAAAAGGCGGTGGGGGCTATGCGCGCCTGTCAGCCGCTTGCGGCCGATTGGAGTGCGGAAATTGAAGCCGACCGCCGCCGCCGCGGGAAAAAGTAACAAAAAAGGGACTGTCGCATATCAGTTGTGCTCTAAAGCGCAGTAAAAGGAATAGCAGAATATTATTTTCTGCTATTCCTTTTAATTTTTTAGAAACACTTGGGAATCAGACACATAGAGCTAATTCATTTAATGCTTTTTTGGTTTGGTTTAATTTGTCTGTTATATAACTTTCCATATATCTATAATTAGGGTTACCCACACTATCTGCAGGAAGATTTACACAATCTTTTTGTATTGATTTAAACGATATGGAATCTCCCCAAGAATAGCTATGTCCTATACTGGCTCTTAATGCCGTTATCATAAACAATTGAATTTCTTCTGTTCGGTAAATATTGTCTTTTAAATAAAGAGCGAGATTATGACTATCATTAGAAAAGAAATCGCTTTTTTGATATGTAATCGTTAATGTTTTACCACCTATCATAATACAGTTTCCTTCTTCTTTGAGATGATCATAATATTCAACATAGGAATACACCCCATTATTTTCGTTGCTTGCTGTGATGTAGGGTGTTTTGCCGCTATCTTCAATAATCTCACTTTTCAATATACTATGAGTGTTTTTCACGGTAAACAAATCGATAACTCTAAAAGATTTCCAATTATTTAAGTTAAACTTTCCTAATACACTGTATTTCTTCGCTGACTGCAAGGCAGTCAGCGAAGAGCTGACTGCAAGTTCCAGATTTTTCATATATGTTTCCATATATGAAAAATCTGGATTACCTGTTTCATCAACAGGTAATTTTATTTTTTCAGCTCCGATTGTATCTTTGTTTGCCATATCGCTGTATGCGTATTTTCTGCAAACAGTGCGAATTACAGTAGCAATAAAATAGCCATTATAAAGATTCAAGTTGGGATTGTATAACAGAATTATGGAACTGCCTGCACCTCCCCTACCAAGGAAATCATCTTCTTGGTAAAAACTACTGCCATCAATCGGACTAACTGTTATACAGTTACCAGCATCCAAAACCTCATCCTTTTTTGGCTCTAAATATTTTAATACACCATTATTGAAATTGCCTGATGCAACAAAAGGAACATCACCATCATTATAATTTGCCTGACTACGAGCTGAAGGCCTTTTAACAGTAAACAAATCTTTTATAATAAATTCTTTCCATTGCTTTGTGTCAATTTGTTTCATTATGTGCTTCCTTTCCCTTCAGAACGATAGTTATATCGTTTTCTTTTGAAGATATTTCACTATCATACATAACTTTTTTTACCAATGATTCGCTGAATTCTTTTACATCAATCCCTTGCTTAAACATCAAATAATCCATCATAGTTTTTGTAAAATCTTCTTCAAAAATTTCAAATGGTTTTTCCGGCATTTGATAGCTCAAGTTTTTTGAAGCTTTAATCCATTGAACAGTATCATCGCCTGATTGTTTACGAATAATATCCACCCATCTATCTTCAATACGTTGCCATCTGTCTTTGATGTCTTGTCTGCCCTGATTTTTTACTGTTTCCAAGCCATCATCTTCTATGTAACAAGCAAAGATTTCTTTATTGTTTTGCGGAACTCCCGCTGTGAAAATAAAGATTGAGGTTGTAACGCCTTCTGAGAAAACTTTTTCAGGCAATTTTATAATTTTTTCAAGGGTGCTGTGTTTGAGAAGTTTTCTTCCTTTTTTGTCTTTTTCTAATTTTTTATCAGGAAGAATAAAAGCGCATTTTGTGTTTCTCGGCACATTTTTCAGTACATTTTCAACGATTGTCAAACAACCATATTTAGACTCGAAAGGCGGATTCATCAGCACTTTCGTAATACTTTTTGATTTAATCCAATCACAAGCGTCTTGTGTTCTGCTATCAAGGTGTTCTAAGTTTGTTTTGCCATCTTTGTGGATAAGCATATTGGCGCAGGCAAGAGCAAATATTTCTCTATCAAATTCTATCCCAAACAATTGTGTATCTTTGATTTTAGATGCTTTTTTAGTATTTATACCACCGGCTTCTTTCATCATATTGCACATTGCTTTTACCAAAAAAGCTCCCGAACCACAAGCAGCATCCAACACTTTGTCATTTTGATTCACTTCGATCAATCGGTACATAAATGAAGTAATATGGTCGGGTGTGAAAACTTGTCCGCTTTCGGATTTTTTCTTATATCGGTTAAACTCATTAAAAAAGATACCCATAACATCTTCGCCATTCCAAAAATCCGAATTAACACAATCCGAAATTTCCGATACCCAACAAATAAAATTGTTGATAGCATCTTGATTGGTTGTGTTGTTCATTTTGATTTCGGCATATACTTCTGTCAATAAATCAAGTTTTAAATTTTGTTTCCTACTTTCTTCCAAAGATTTTGAAAGTGTGCTAAGAATAGAATTCTTCATTAAAGTAAAATCCATATTCTTAACCAACAGTGCTCCATATCTTTTAGCCACTAATGCACAAGCAGTAAAGATCATTCGATGATATAAATTTTTTATACCAAACTCAGTATGCAAGCAATCATTGATACGTTTAGTCAAATTATAAATATGTTGCTTATCTATTGTATCTTGAGAAAATAGTGATAAATAATACGATTTATCTTGCAATATATTCGAAATCTCAACAGCAGATATTTCAATATTGTTTTTAAAAACTCTAATATCGATCCCATTATATAGTATTCCGCAAACATTTTTATATTTTGTTTGAACTATATTGCAATTTTTTATAAGTTCGTTTGCCCATTTTTGCAAAGAAATATCTTCTTGTTCGGACTTTGTTTCCAATATAATAGCAGGCATTGTTAAATCATCTGGCAGATACCAGCCGTCTGGTTTGTCAATTATTCCCTTAAATCCTAACTGATTGAATGTTGTGATTTGTCCTGTTCCTTGTTTTACATTAGTTTCCACTTTATCAAAGCCAAGTTGTATTTTCGCACTATCTCTAACCTCGTCTTCGGTGCGATATACGATTTTATTTGCCATTGCCATTTCCTCCGTTTTCTTCTTGCTTTTTTAAATATTCATCAGCTGCTTTATTAAACAAATCTGCCATACTATGCATATTATCATCATAAGCAATAGCTGCAAGCAATCGCTTAACCTTGTCGGGATTCATTCTGAACTGAACCTGTCTTGTTCGAGTGGCTTTATTTTCTTTGTCCAAAGTCGCACCTCCTAAATGATATCAATATATCTTGATATAATGATATCATTTAGGAGTAGCATTGTCAACATTTTTATCTCATACTGTAACAAGAAGGAAAATGTACGGCACATTTTCCGATTTTTTAGGATATCCTAAAACCTTATATAAGAAAAAGCAGAAACAAAATTTCTGCTTTTTAAATTACTATCCTTTAGGGTACAGCCCTTAAGCGACAACCCCTTTTTTACACACGCACGATTATCGAAAACTCTTTTCTCGACACACACAGCAACAACGTGTTCCGCGACTAACTATCATTCCATATTCCCCGTAATCGCCATCAGCACGGACAGCGCCGCAACGGGGGCGGTTTCGCACCGCAAAATGCGTTTGCCCAACGTGGCGATCACCGCACCGCCCTCTTCAAGCGTTGCGATCTCACGTGCATCAATACCGCCTTCGGGACCGACCACCAGCGAGAGCGCTTTCGTATCCCGTCCCGCCGAGGCGGCAAACGGCTTGCCGCCGCATTCATAGCACACCACCGTGTTTTCCCCCGCCAAGCGTTTAGCGGCAACGGCAAAGGAGATGGGTTCTTCCACCACGGGCAACACCCCACGGCCGCTTTGACCGGCGGCTTCATCCGCGATCTTCTGCCATCGTGCCGCCTTTTTAGCGGATTTTTCGTTAATGACCGCCACCGACCGCGCCATCTGCACCGGCACGATACGCGTCACCCCGATCTCCACCGCTTTTTGAATGATCCATTCCATTTTGTCCGCTTTCGGCAGACCTTGATACAGCGTGACCGCACAGGTCGGCTCACTCTCGCTCAAAGCGCGGGACAACACCCGCAAAAGCACGTCCTCGCCCGCGAACTCCTGTATCTCACACAGGCAATCGGTACCGCATCCATCGCACACGGTGAGAGTTTCCCCCACCATCATACGCAGTGAACGACGAATGTGGGAGGCATCCTGTCCCGTGACGGTAATGGTATCCTCCGCCACCGACGGCACAAAAAATCGCGGCATTTCAGCGCACCCCCGTAATTTCTTGAATCACTTCGCCTGCCAATATCAGCCCTGCCACGCTCGGCACGTAGGATACACTCGCAGGCGTGCGGCGGTCTTGTGTGCCGAGCGGTGTGCGCGGCGCTTCTTCCGAATACACCACCCGCAACCGTTCCACACCGTGTAATTTCAGTTCCCGCCGCATCACACGGCACAGCGGACACACTTTGGTCTTTGCAATATCCGCCACGCGAAACGCCGTGGCATCCAATTTATTGCCGCAGCCCATCGCACTGATAAGCGGCACGCCGTGTTCTTGGCATTCCACCGCCAAGCCGACTTTGGCTTTCACGGTATCCACCGCATCCACCACGTAGTCGCACCCTGCAATCAACCCCATGCCGCTGTCGGGCGGGAGATAAAACAAGGTGTGTGCCTGCACGTCGCACGCAGGATTGATATCCCGCACGCGGGCGGCGATCACCTCCGCTTTGCTTTGCCCCACCGTGGAAGTCAATGCACACAACTGGCGATTGCGATTGGAATCCGCCACGGTATCACCGTCCACCAAAACGAGCCGACCCACACCCGCACGCGCCAGCGCTTCCGCGGTATACGACCCGACACCGCCGAGCCCAAACACGGCAACCGTCGCCGCCGCAAGGCGGGCTACCGCCTCACTGCCGAGCAACGCTTCGGTACGGGAGGTCCACCCCCCGCTCACGAGAACACCGCCCGCAACAGGTGCGGGGCCGCAAACCAAAGCAGCGCCAAAAATGCCAGTGAAAGCACCGTCGCGAGCAACCACATAAGCAACACGCCGCGGGCATAGTTTTTCAAACACACGCGCGAAGTCCCACCGAGTGCCAACACCAGAGCCAACACAAACCCTATCGGCTGGATGGCAAACAAGATGCCGTACCCCAAAAAACCCCACGCACTAAGCGGTCGCAAGGCAGGCGGCAGTTGCGTCACCGTCAGCGGCACTTCAAACCGCTTTTCTTCCGTTACAGGCGGTGCAGGAGGTGCCATAAATTGCGGACGGAACTGCGGCGCACCCGATTCGCTGTGTGATACGATCGCAGATGATTCACCTCGTTGTGCATTATCGGCCGCACATTCGGCACACAAAACGCCCTCGTCGATCTCTTTTAAACAATGTTCGCAAAACGCCACGGCGGTTGCCTCCTTTTTCATCACACATTGGCGGGCAGGTTCGTCACCAACTCGCCCATATACGCATCGTAACTATAGTCTGCCAAAACAAGTTGTTTGTCCTCATATTCAAACCGTGTGGCAGATGCGTTGGTCGCCCACGGCACGTCTTTCACCGCTTTATTCAAGCAGTGTGCCGCCGCCACCCGAATGGGGGTGGCATGGGTGAACAAGAACACCGTCTGCCCCGCGTGTGCGGCGGCGATCCGTCGCAGTGCGGCAACAACGCGCTCCTGCAGTGCCATCACACTTTCGCCGTTCACGCATTGCGCGTGATCAATATCTTCCAGCCAGCGCTTGTACGCTTTGGGATACATCGCCTCGATCTCCTCAAACGGCATACACTCCCACTCACCCGCGTTGATCTCGCGCAGATCACGTTCCGCGATCACGGGAAGTCCCACGGCGGACGCCGTGTGCTCTGCCGTGTGGAACGCACGAGAAAGATCGCTCGCGTAGATCGCGTCACAGGGAATGTCCTTCAAATAGGTCGCCGCACAGGCGGCTTGACTGTGACCGAGTGCGGTCAGATCCCAATCACCGTGTCCCAAAAAGCGGCCTTCCAAATTCGCACGGGATTGCCCGTGACGGATCATATACATCGTTGTTTTCATGTTGCTTTAACTTCTTTCATAAAAAATGGCACTTGCCCGATAATGCATCAAACGTCCTTCGCCCCGTTATCTCAACAACACACATTCACCCGCATCCAACGTGATCGCGTTATCACAAGGCACAAAGCGGTCCTCTTCGGGAACGTAGCGCGAAAGGTTGTCCGCCGTCACCGCAAAGGTCTGCCCGCGCAAATGGCTTTTGTTCACAAGCAAAACGGAACCGTCGCTGTAACAGCCGCACACCGCATCCCCCGTTACTGCGCGAATACCACCGTGTTGCAGTGTGTCTGCGGCCGTATGCACCACCCGCTCACAGTCCAGCGAAAACAGATGCTCTCCGAGCGGTCGGAGCCACCGCGCGATCGCCTGCACGTCGTAATAGTGCTGATATTTGTTGCCCGCGGTATCTACCATCGCGTTGTCCCAACGCCACGCATCATCGTCCGCACCGTAAGGCACTTCGTAGGTGAAATAGGATACACGGCGAAATCCGTATGCCAAACACATGGAAGCTTCCCACGAAAGTTCCGCCCGCGTAAGGTTGCGATAAGGGCCGTGCTCGGTCAACAGCACGATCGCCATCGCATCCAGTCCGTTTTTTCGCGCATGGCGGCGCACGGCTTCGGCGTTTTCAAAAAAACCGGGACGATCGTTTTCAAGATACGCATTTTCCAGTATCAAGTCACTGCGGCGATCACCCGTGGGGGTGAAATCCGGCTTCGGACAGTCGCGTCCAAGAAAATGATAATGATCGTAACTGATAAAATCCGGTTTTACACGAGCAATAAAGTCGGCCAAATGCTCGTCATAAGTCGCATTGCCGAGTTGCTCCGTGCTCGCATAGTTCGGAAACAGATTGACCACCGTTTCCCACTGCGGCGCATGGCGACGAAACGCCGCCACCACCTGCCCGATCCCGTCAAAGCGGGATGCATGCGGCTCATCGATCAGATCAAAACCGTTGAGCGCTTCATATCCGCGGTACTCTTCGCAGATCTCACGCACAATGCGATCGCATTCCGCCTCGTCCGCCGCCATGGCGGCGGACACGCGGTGGTCACACACGTTCATACGCAAGCCGACCTCAGCACAGTGGATAAGCGCCTTTTTACACTCGGCGGGTGAACCGCCGAGTTGCGCCAACGTCATCCCCGACTCGGCGATTCCCCGAAAGGTCGCGGGATCATCGTACCGCGACGGACGCGGACCGTAGAAAAAAGTTAATTCAAAGCGTTTCATTTCTTTCCCTCCTAGGGTGAGCAGTCAAACCCGCACTCCGTTTTGGAAAGGCGGATTTTCGCTCATCCTTTGTTAAAATACTCGCCAATACGACAGTATTGGCTGTGTTTTTGCCGCGGCTGAACGAAAATCCGCTCTTTTCAAAATCTCCGACTGCAAAGTGAGGAGATTTTGAGGGATTTTTGTTTCAGTCGGGCGAAGTAATGCTCCCGCCTTGCCGCGGGTTCGGGTTTGACTGCTCACCCTAAGAAGATTTGACGTATCGCAGCGATCTCGTCTGCCGTCACGCCGACAGAAAGCAGATATCCTTCCACCTTCTCTTGCATGGTTGCACCCGAGAGACCTTTTAAGCGACCGATAAACTCGCTCATCGGCTCCATACTCACACTGCCGTGGTGCAGACCCGACAACTGATAGTCCTTCATCAGGCTGTTTTCATCCACTCCCAGCAGTGCCTCCAGCAGATAGCAGATCGTACCGGTACGGTCTTGACCGTACGTACAGTGGAGATATACGGGATAATGACTTTCGACCGCAAGATCGGCAAAGATCTGCCGTATTTTTTCGGGTTGATCGAACACGGCGGAATACATCGGTGCTGCGTAATAGATATGCTCCACACCGGCACCGAGTGCATCGGTTCCGTACACGTTATCCGTTGCGGAACGCAGATCCATATCGGTTTTAATACCGAAGACCGAAAGCATCGTGTTCACGCCGTCCGATGTAATGGCGTATTTCGATTCGACAGCACCATCCACCTCACAGCCACGGTACAAAAGGCCTTGTTTCACCGCTTTGCCGGATGCGGTCTTCCACCCGCCGATATCACGCAGGTTGTATACGCCGTCCACCGTCAGCACGCGCGGCGTATCGGCGGTGCGGAATCTCCCACCCACCGATGCCACGTTGCCGTCGGAGAACGTCAGATCCACACGGTAATAATACTGTGTACCTGTTTTCAAATGATAAACCTCAACCGCCGTTTGATGTTCTTCTGCCGTGTATACCTGCGGCGAGCGCAGTTCGGCATCCTCTGCCACAAGAAACCGTGCAGCAGTGACCTTCACGCCGTCGGGTACGGCTGTCAATTCATACGACAATTCCACTGCCAACCCCACGTCCAAACGGGCGTTGGCGGTGCGGTAACGGTCATACACCTGTTTGACCGACACATCGGCCGCGGCACTCGCATATTCCGCAACGGCAGGGCCGACGATCACCACGTCTTCCGTAAAATACGGAACCGCCACTTGCAAGGTCGCGGTTGCCCCGTTGCTTTCGTTTGCTTGCGGCTTGTCGGGGGAGGGTTTGCCCCACACCCCCTGACGGTCCAAATACCCACCGAGCAACAACATACACACCGCGATCACAACGGTGACCGCAGCATATATCAAATACTTCTTGTTCCGCCGCACGAACTGCACAAAGGTTCCCTTCTTGCGCTTGTTGTTTTTCTTGCGGCGTGAGCTGTGATGATGGTGATGGTGATGATGGTGGTGGTGTGAACCGTGTGTGTGCTTGGCATGCGAAACCGTCGATTTCTGTTCGTCGGTGTTTTCCGCCGTCACTTCGGTCACGATCTTTTCCCTATCTTCCACAAGGAATCCTCCTTTGTTTTCAGTGCTTAACAAACGATTTAAGCAACGCTTTTATCCGCGTTGTCCACCGTTTGGAATGTTTCACGGCATAAAACAGGTCGTGTTCCGCAAGCAAACGGGCAAATTTATCCGTTTCGGGCCGCTTGGAACGCGGGTACAGCACGTTGGGGTTCTTTTGTACGATCCGTTCGGCCGTGGTTTCATACAACTGCAGACCATCGGTTGCCTTTAACCACGAAAGCCCCTTTTCGCTATGTACCAACACGGCGGAAACACCCTTCGCGTTCCAAAACGGATCTTCGGGAACGGCGCCCCAAAAGTCGCCGATCATCAAGTCGCCCGTGCGATCATCCCCGCGGAAGTTGCAGGTGTAACACGGTTTCTTGGCCATCACACTAAAGGCGTACCCATATGCGGTGTGATAAAAGTTTTCGTATATCTCTTGTCCGTTTTCAAACGCGGCGTACAGATAACCGGGGGTCCAACCGTCCTTTTTGCGTTTGACCGAAAAATCCACCAGACGGCTTTGATATTTTTTCTCCAAATATGCCGTGTAGTCACGGTGCACTTTTGCATCGGTCGGCCCGTGGCAGATCAATTCCACCGTCAACAGGTGTGCGTAGTCTTTCTTCAAAAAGGCATACAAGGCCGCTACCGTACACGGCAGACCGATGAACAGGACGGTTTCACCCCGTTCCAACAAAGCTTGTACATCTTTGTATACCGTGCCCTTTTGCACGTCGATGTATTTTGAACCCTTGAAACGGTCAAGTTCTTCGGCTGTGTGCGCGATCTCATATCGGGCCGCCGAAAAATCCTCGCTGTATGCCACCCCCGCCACGTGACCACCCTTAGCGATCACCGCGTGGGCCAAGGCGGTGGCCACACCGCCCGATGAACTCGCCAACAGGGCTTGATCATCGGTAAGGTAGGCGGCATATGCCGCGATATCGTGTGTCTGTTCGGTTACTTGCAAGGAGGTCACCTCTTTTTGGGATCGACACGGTCGTTTCAGCAACGCACCGCACACCACTTTAGTAGCTTCGGGATACAAGAGGTGTCCTATCAGAACACCCACCGCACCCGTAACAAGCGCCACGACCACACTCCAAAACGCCCATATACCGTAATGCGGTGTCGCGATCTGTTCCATAAACAGACCGCCGCCGATAACGAGCGGCACCATCACACCCACAACGACCAGCATATCGCGCGCACCGCGGCGCACCGGCATCTTCAAAATATGCTTACACGAGAAAATGAGGTAATAAACACACTTGAAGACGGCCGAACACAAGGTGCCGAGTGCCACACCGAGCAGCGGATTCCAAAACACCAGTGCGATCGATACCGTAAGATTCACCGCCGCTTCGCCGTAAGCACCGAGTTGGCTTTCGCGCAAACGGTTGGCCGCGATCGTCAAATTAAAGCAAGGCAAGATCAAGCAGTTGAGCACTTCCGACAACACCAACACGCAGGCAAACAACGGCTGCATATAATCGGCATCCGATACGCGTGCGGTATACAGGCGAATAAACGGCACGATCAAAATTGCGGTAGCGCTGAAGAGCATAACGGTCAACACGGTCAAAGTCCACTTGTACCGCCGATAGTTACGGCGCAGTTTCTCGTCTTCGCCTTTGGCGATCATATCGCCGAACACCGCTTCCATACCGCCGACAAAGGCGGTGGCGATGTTACGCATACTGAACACCACCAAATGGTATACCGCGTATACGGCCACCACTTCCAAATCGGCGCACACCGTAAGGATCAGCACGTCGGTGTTGTTCTGCACCACGTATGCCATATGCTGTGCGACACCCGTAAATTTATTGGGAAGGGATGCACGTTCTTTGGTCTTTTTGATGCCGTAATGCTTCTTTAAATACAGGGTATAAAACAGCGGTCGCAACACAAACACAAAACTGCTGACAAGCTTGACCCACAGAATACCAACACCCGATTTGGCCAACACCGCGATCAGCAGGGCGTTCAACACGTTGGTGACGATATAGGCGGAATTCACCACATACTGCCGTTGGTCGGCATTCAGTAACGTGATGTTGGAAATGCCGCCCATATATTCCGCAAATTTTCCGAGTGCGATGGACAACACCAAAAAGAAGGTGTATTCCCGCGTAAAAACTTCCACGTCGGCAATGTCAAAATATCCGAACGCCAGCACCACGGCGTACACCGCGAACGCGGAACCGATGATGGTGAAAAATCGTTTGACCGCAAAATACACGCGGCTGATATCGCGGTCGTTACGTTCGGCGAGCGGTTTATATAACGCGCCGCGTGCCACGCGGCCGATACCGCCCTCAAATAACGAGATGTAGGCAAGGAATTGTGCAATTGAGGTGGTGGCACCGTAAGCAGCAGAACCAAAGGTATCGATCATCACCCACGGGATGATCATACCGCAAAGCGTACTGACCAACTGATGCACCAGCGTGCTGGCCGCATTGAATTTGGCTCGTTGCAGCCGTCCGCCCATATCTACACCTCCAATGCTTTTCGTAAAAACTCCCGTGACTGCGCTTGCATTTCAGCGCGCCGTCGGTCCACGTTATCGTAACGGACGGAATCCGTCGTGAACGCAGTGCCTTCCGAGAGCACACGTTCTCCCAATCCCAATTCCGTGATCAAATGCACCAGCCGCGAATTGGCATGATGCGGATACTGCAAAAAGAAATCGCGGTGGAACATCACCGAAAACACCGTGCCGTGAAACGAATCGGTCACCACATACCGTGCGTGACACATAAGATACAGCCACTCGTTCGGGGTGACGTCCACGGCATAGTCGATCATCGGGTCGCGATTTTTCATCCGTTTAAGCACGTTGCCGCCCACCACGACCACTTTCATGCCTTGTTGTTGTGCCAACTCACGGCAGCGGCGAAACAGTTTGTCGGAACGGTGCACCGCAAAATACAAGACGTAATCGCCCACGGCAGCGGGATGCCGCTGCGCCATTGCCTGCCAATCGGACGGTTCCAGCAGGAACGTCGGGTCGGCGACCACCGAAACCTCCCGTTCCACCAACGACTGTGCGAAATCGCACCCCATCTTTTCACGCACCGAAACGGCATCAAACCGTTGCAGTTCTTCCCGCACGGCGGCGGTGAATTCCGCGGAAAATTCTTCAATACCGAAACTGGGGGCATAGGATACCCGCCGCGTGTTCTCGCCGCAGAAATCCAAAAAATAACTCATATCGCTGTCGGTGATATGCGGATTCCACACCTGATCGCTGCCGCAGATAACCGTGTCATACCGACGGCCGACCGCCGCCAGCTTCTGCCGTTCGCTGAACGCTCGTGCGGGATACAACGTCATTCGTTCCGCTTCAAAACGCTTAAACGCGGAATACAGCCGCGCGTGTGTCAGCATACGCGCCCGTGTACGCAAAAAACGTTTGACGGGTGCGCTTTTGCGCGTATCGTGATGGCGTTCCTCTTTCATATACGCGTTGTGGTAGTTGATGATCTCCGCCTCGTGTCCGAGCGTTTGCACCGCCCGATACAGCGCATACATCTGCATGGTTGCGCCGTAACTTATGGAATTCGGGAAAGTCAAAATACCAACTTTCACACTATCACCGCCATCCGATTTTTTGTAAACCGCAACGGAAAACAGACAATGCTTATCTGCTTTCCGCTGTGTTTTACGATGAGGTTGAACCCGCGCAAACGGGTGCTCAATACCCTAGGATATTGAGCACCCGTTGCCTGTTCAAGTCCTCGTTTTACTTTCTTACGCCGCCGGAGTCAACTTACCCGTTGCATCCGCCGTGTACATACCTGCCGCGCAAAGACCGTTGGTCTTGCTCACGCCGATGGTAAAGGTCTTGTTCACATTCAGTGCACCGTGGGTGCCGTTGACATAATAGAGGTTGCCCTCGTTATCCTGCACAACGCCCGCGTAGTCGGGCGCTTCACCCGTGGCACCGAAGAAGTAGCCGTCCACAACCACGTTATACGCCATGTGGCCGTTCTCATCGAAGTAGCAACGGCGTTTTTGTGCAAGGCCGGAGTTGTTCACGTTCACCAGAACGTGGATCTTATCTTTCATATAGGCGCCGCCGTCGTTGACGTAGTACCAGTGGCCCTCATACCACACCATACCGGCATACGGAGTACGCACGCCGTTCTCATAGTAGTAGCCGTCCACGTCGTAGATACGGGTCTCTTCCAACATACGACCGTCGGGATAGAAGGTACGCAAGCAGGACTTCGGCAGCAAGCCGTTCAGGTTGCTGATGTAGAAGAA
>SVPM01000028.1 GCA_015065865.1 Oscillospiraceae bacterium
AGAACTTGATCGCGCAGAACGCGGAACTCGGCGAGGTGGATGAGTGGGGCAAGCGTCGCTTGGCTTATCTCATCGATGACGAGGAAGAGGGCTTCTATGTTCTCTACAACTTCGTCAGCGGCCCCGAATTCCCGGCAGAGCTGGAGCGCGTCAGCAAGATCACTGACGGTGTGCTTCGTTCTATGACCATCCGCAAGGATAACTAAGTATAGGAGGGATTGGCAAATGAATTCTGTTTGTTTGCTCGGTCGTCTGACTGCCGACCCCGAACTGCGCCAGACGCAGTCGCAGATCCCCGTATTGTCTTTCACTATCGCGGTGGACCGCGCGTTCCAGCCGAAAGGTCAGGAACAGCGTCAGGCAGATTTTATCAATCTGGTCGCTTGGCGACAGACCGCGGAGTTCATCAGTCGGTATTTCCATAAGGGACAGCGCATCGCCGTGCAAGGCTCGCTGCAGTCCCGTCAGTATACCGACAAGGAAGGCAACAAGCGCACCGCGTATGAAGTCGTTGTCGATAACGCTTTCTTCTGTGAAGCGAAATCGGGCGGCAACACGGGGTACAACGCGGGTTACGGCGCACCCAGTTTCGGTGCTCCGCAACAGCCCGCTTACAACGAGTCGCGCCCCGCTTTCTCCACCGCCGCCGCAGGCGACTTTGAGGAGATCGTGGCCGACGAAGACTTGCCGTTCTGATGACGGCATGCACTGATTTTGTAAAGGAGAATTGTCATGGCTGAAAGAACCGAAGGAGCCGAGCGCTCTGCACGCCCCGTTCGTAAGGGCCGCCGCAAGGTTTGCAGCTTCTGTGTGGACAAGGTAGAGTTCATCGATTACAAGGATGTGGCTCGTCTGCGCCGCTTTATGTCGGAGCGCGCGAAGATCCTGCCCCGTCGTGTGACCGGTACTTGTGCTCGCCACCAGCGTGACCTGACCACCGCTATCAAGCGTGCTCGTCAGATCGCTTTGCTGCCGTTCGTTGCGGACTGATACGATCTGAAAAACGCCTCTTCGCTTTTTGCGAGGAGGCGTTTTTTGTTGTGCGAACTGCCGAAAATTGCACGAAAATTTTGGTTAAAGTGTTTAGCGCTTTACCGCGTTACTTCCTTGACTTTTTGTGAACGGTTTGTTAATATGTATATATAGGTTTTAGCGCTTTAAAAAAGGAGGAGTCTATGTTATGAAACTTGGTAAACGAATGTTGGCTTGGTTGCTTTCGCTGGCGTTGCTTCTTTCGGTGACACCGTTTTCGGTGTTTGCACTTTCGGAGGAAGAGGCGCTTGCGGCGTCCACTCTGGTCTGTGGTGAGGAGTGGGTGCTCGATGCTGCGAAAAACGGCGGCCGACAAAACTTCGTGTTCGTGCCGGAGGAAAGCGGACGTTACGTTTTCTATTCCTACGACAACGATTACGATGTGATGGCTAGCGTATACGATAGTGAGAGGAATCAATTCGGAGGTGACGACGACGGCGGAGAAGAATTGAATTTCCGTCTGGTAGTTGATCTTACGGCAGGTGAAACCTATTATTACACTGCCGAGCCGCTCAGTCACCAAGACAGCGGCAAGTATCGCGTGAAATTGGCGCTTGAAGCACCGGCGAGCGGGCTTGTCATTTCGGAAGGGGAAACCACGTCGCGCTATGTTTACACAGACGGTTACTTCCATGCGGATTTTACCCCCGACGGTGCGATTCCGGAGAACATCACTTGGGAGTCGAGCGATGAATCGGTGGCTTCGATCGATTCGATGGGCTGGGCACAATTTTATCAAATCGGGTCTGTCAGATTTACCGCCACGAGCGAAAGCGGTTTGACCGATAGCATCAACGTCAACGTGACAGACGGCGAAACGATGCACAACGGGTATTCCGTAACGGGTACACTGGCGGCGGGTGAATCGATGCTTTATCGGTTTACCGTGCCCTATGTGCAGGGATATACCCTGATCGTCAACGGTCAGGGAGAGAAATCGGTTGATATTCTCAATTATGAGGGTTTGTGGTGCGAAGGTGATTACGGCGAACAGTTCTCGCGGTATCACTGTTACTTAGAAAACGATGAGATCTACTATCTGCGGATAGAAAACGAGGACGAGAGCGATACGTACTATTCCGTGCTTCTCACTCCCACGGTAGAGGCGGAATCGGTGAGCATTTATCCGCAGTACGTTGAAGGTACGGAAATAACTTGGGTAGATCTCGACGTGGATTTCGAACCGGTCGGCGCGGCGCCCGAATGGGTATCGTGGGAAACAGCGGATGAGTCGATTGCAGGCGTGTCCGACGGGCGGCTGTTTTTGTTCAACGCGGGCGAGACCGAAGTGACCGTGACGAGCGAAAGCGGTCTTACCGATACCGTTACCGTGCACGTGAACCCTGCCCCTGAGTTGCAGGTGGACAAGCAGGTGAGTGCATCCTTGCGATGGAAAGAGAGGACGGTGTTTTTGCTCACGGTGCCGGAGGATGGTTACTACTTGTTTGACTTTTCTTCGGAAAGTTACCACGTGGTGGAGGTGGATCAACCGCACCTTTCCTCTTGGTATGGCCGAAGCGGCTCTTTTGGTTGGGATCTGAAAAAGGGGCCTTGTTACGTGATAATAACGAATGAGGATGATGTCGCGCAGGATGACGCGCAGCCGTTCACCCTTTCGGTAACAAAGATCCCCTATGCAACGGATATGCAGATCGCTTACCACCAAGGGGCAGAGAATCCTCCCTTGGTGATCGAAGAAGAATCCATAGAAGCGCAAGAAGGGGAAACGCTTTGGCTTGCCACGGCATTCTCGCCCAAAGGCGCGGCGTATGAAACGGTGGAATGGTCATCGAGCGATGAGTCGATCGCTACGGTGGAAGATTGGGGCGAAGTCAATCTTTGCGGTGCGGGCACGGTGGTCATTACCGCGACCGGCACGCGCGGCTTGACCGACAGCCTTACCGTGCGCGTTGCCGCTTTGGAGGAGATCACGGAGGATTCCCCGAAAGTCGGCTCGCTTAAGGGACGAGAGAACTTTGATGACAGCAATAGCGTAAAATATAAATTTACCCCCACCGTGAGCGGTTATTATGTTGTGTGCGAAACGGGAGATTGGGATAAGTTTGTTTCAGTAAGACACGAAAGCGGCTATTCGTGGGTAAGCGAGTCGGGCCGTGATGTTAAATGTCAAATGGAAATGGTTGCCGGCGAGACCTATTACATCACCCTTTCCAACGAAGGCTACGCTGACGCGGATTACGCCCTCACGGTGGCTAAAATGCCGCCCGCCGAGTCAATGACCATCACGGGCGGCGATGTGGAAGGCTATGTGGGGGAAGAACGGAATCTTGCCGTTGAGTTCGGGCCGGAAAATGCGTTTTATGAGAACGTTACGTGGCACTCGAGTGATGAAACGGTGGCTTCCTTCGACCACGAATCGTCGTGGTTGATCTTCCGCAAAGCGGGCGTCACCACCGTTACCGCCACGAGTGAAAACGGTTTGACCGATAGCATCACCGTCACGGTGAAAGAACCGGAAACGCTGGAATCGAACGTGGAAGTGAGCGGTTCGCTGCGTTACGCGGAAGCGGTGGCGTATCAGTTTACGCCGGACGAAGATGCGTGGTGTTTGATCACCAGTATTTTGACGGATGCCGACGGCGAAGGAGTGGACCAGAGTTGCTGGCTCGAAAACGAGGACGGATACAGCGACGGTTCGTGGGGAGGCTGGAACGCATATCCCGCATGGATCCTTGAAGGCGGCCAAACCTATACCTTATACGTAAAACACGTTGACAACGGCAAAGAGGATAAACTTGCCTATTATCGTTTGCTTTCGGTGCTGTATCCGCTGTCTTCTCTCGAAACGATCGGTGAGGACGGTGTGGCAGAAGGCCTCTTGTCACAGAACAATTCAGCGATGTACACTTTCACGCCCGAAACCGACGGAATGTCGCAGATCGCACTTACCGCCGACGATCGACACGGCAACACGTATATGGACATATACGATGCTGAGGGTGGATCTTTCGATTACGTGTGGCAGGGCAACACGATACGTATGACGCATACGGCAGGGGAAACGTATTACTTCATCGTTCGCAAGCAGAACGAAGACGACGTGAAATTCCGCGTGGAGAGTACGCCGATGGTTCCTGCCGAGTCGATCAGCCTGTATGCGCCTGCTATCGAAGGATTTGTTGGTGCGCGGTTGGATTTCGGGGCTGAATTCTCACCCAAAAACGCAATTCCGGAAAAGATAGAATGGTCGTCGAGCAACCAAACGGTTGCCACGGTGACCGCGTGGGGCGAGGTGCAGCTGCTTGCTGCCGGTACCGCGGTCATCACCGTCACGAGCGAAAACGGCTTGACCGACAGCGTCACCGTAACGGTGAAAGCGGCAACCGCACTCTCTTTGAACCGGACGGTGACGGGTTCGCTGTTTGCCGATGACGAGGTGGCGTATTCTTTCACGGCTCCTGCTGATGGTGTTTACCGTTTTGATGTCGGCGGCGAATATAAACATATCATCGTGCGTGATCAGTGGGGCGATCAGGTCGGCGATAGTTGGGTGGCAGCGGGCGCATTCGATGTCCATGCCCAAACGGGTGATACCTATTACATTTATCTTGAGAATGTGAACGACTATCCGGTAGCATACGACGTTACCGTGGTCGAACTTGCCCCCGCAACAGGGCTGGTGATCACGAGCGGCGATCGCGTGGGCTACGCTAACACCTCGTTTGACCTCGACGTACAGTTTGTTCCCGACAACGCCGTGATCGAGCGGATCACGTGGGAATCGAGTAACGAGTCGGTGGCATCCGTGACCGAGTGGGGCGAGGTGTATCTGCTTTCGCGTGGTGCGACGACCATTACCGCCACGAGCGAAAGCGGGTTTACTGCCAGCATCGTCGTGACGGTGAAAGACCACGAAACGTTGCAGTTGGGCGAAATGTACACGTTGAACAACTTAAACGGCAACATGGAAACGGTGTATGTCTTTACACCGTCGGAGAGCGGCATCTACACCTTCCAATCCTACGGCAATCAGACCGACCCGTACGGAACCCTTTACGATGCCGATTGGAATTATCTGGAAAGTGCAGATGATAACGACGATCATAGTAACTTCCGCTTGACGTTGACGCTGACGGAGGGCGAGACCTACTACGTGTGTGTGGGTGCCTATGCCGGCAGCCGTGTCGGCACTTACGGTTTTACGGCACAAAAAATGCAGGCTCCCGAGTGGATGCAGATCCATTGGGATTACACTGCGGCAGCGGTCAGCGATTATTACTATCCCGAGATCGAATTCGGTCCCGAGGGCTGTGCTGAAGAAAGTGTCGTGTGGCATAGCAGTGACGAGTCGGTGGCCACCGTCAACGGATGGGGTGGCGTGAACTTTCTCAGCGGCGGCACGGTAGCCATCACCGCGACAAGTGAGAGCGGTCTTACCGACACCACGATCTTCACGGTGGAGGCCGAGCGTCTGTTCGTGTGGGGTGAAGAAGCAAGCGGTACGCTCGCCCCGTATACGCCGGCTGTGTATGAATGGATGGTACCGGAAGACGGTGATTACCGTGTGCATTTCGGCGGCGATTATAAGAACAACTCGATTCGCTATGAAACGGGTGGTACGTTCGATAACAATTGGTCGCAAACATGGGAACGTTCCCTCACAGCAAGAGCCGGCGAGGTGTTTTACCTCTACGTCTACAACGATTCGTCTGCACCGGCAGACTACACGATCGCAGTCAGCAAACTGCGGGATGCGACTTCGCTCACCATCGATCAAGGGGAACTTTTGCAAGGTTTCGAAAGTGAAACGGCAGAAATTTCGGTCACGTTCGGCCCCGAAGATGCGATGGAAGAAGACGTTGTGTTTACCTCGGGTGATGAATCGGTTGCCGTGGTAGACCGTCACGGTATGGTACAGTTTGTCGGTGTCGGCACCACGGTCATTACGGCGGTCAGCACGAGCGGCTTGCGAGATGAGATCACCGTGCGGTCGCAGGCGGCCATTGCACTGTCGCCGAACGTGACGGCGGAGGGCACGTTGGAAGAATACGGCAGCGCAGTCTATCGTTTCACGCCCGACGAAACGGGTATGTATACCGTTCAGTTTGACAGCGGATTCTACAAGAGTTATCGGATCACCGATTCGCTGGGTGGGCATATGACCAGCGGTTCGGGTTACGGTCTGCTGAAACTGTCGACTCGCTTGGAAGCGGGTAAAACTTACTATCTGCGTATCGCGTGCGAGTACGAATACGGTAGTTACGGCGTCCGTGTCGGCAAGACGGTTCCCGCAACCGAAATGACCATCGACCAAGGAAGTGCAACAAGCGGCTTTGTGTCCGAATCGCTGTATCTCTCGATCACCTTTGGGCCTGAGGGTGCGTTGGAGGAAACGGTCAAGTGGACTTCCGACAAAGATTGGATCGCTAAAATCAATCCGTGGGGCGGTATCGACCTCGTGGGAGAGGGCACCGCGACCCTTACCGCGACCAGTGCGAGCGGCCTTACCGACAGCATCACCGTGACGGTCGCGCAGCCGCCTTCGTTGCAGTTGAACACCCCTGTGAACGGCACGATCGTGGGAGGAAAGTATCCGGTCTATCGTTTCACGGCGCCGAAGGCCGGTGTTTACTCCTTTGTTATGGAAAAGGATTGGTACGGCGAGATCAGTCTTATGAATAAAGATTTCGAGTATCACGCGGGTGAAGGCGGCAGAGAGAACGTCGTGGCGCAGACGGAACTTGAAGCAGGCGAACTGTGCTACATTCATGCGTATCAGTACAAAACGGAAGGCGAATACGATTTCACCCTCACGGTGTCGGAAGCGGTTCCTGCAACGTCTATGAGCATCACTCTCGGCGAAACGTGGTCCACTTTCCCGAATTTTATGCAATACTTTACGGTGGACTTCGGTCCCGAAAACGCCATACGTGAACAGGTTTGGTGGACTAGCAATATTCCCGAAATTGCGTATATCTCTGAAGACGGCAGCGCTGAGTTCTATAAACCGGGTACGGTCATCTTCACGGCAACAAGCGAGAGCGGCCTTACCGACCGTATCACGGTCAGGGTGCAGTCGTTCGCCGAGGCAGCTGTGCCGCTGCCTGCAAACCGCGTGGAGGTCAGCACGGAGAAAGAAAACACGGTCTTCTCCTTCACACCCACCGAAAGCGGAGAGTACCTCTTCGCTTCTTCGGAGATCGCCGGCTACGTAGACCCGATGATCATTTTGTACAATGCCGACGGAGAAGAACTGGACCGTGCCGATGACGAAAACGATGTGCAGTTCCGCTTGTTGCACACCCTCACGGCGGGCGAGACCTACTACCTGTTCTTGCGTTATTATAATACGGAAGAACAAGCAGACAGCTATCTTCTCACGGTGGGGCGTCCGGTGGAACTCGAGTCTGTCACCATCGCAGAGGGTGACATTCGGGGCAGTGTCGACGACGAATATCAATTAACAGTGGAATTCGGCCCGACCGGTGCTCTGCCCGAGGGTTACCGTTTCACTTCCGCCGATCCGTTGGTGGCTATGGTGGATAACAGCGGTCGGTTGTGGCTGCGCGGTGTGGGTACGACCACGATTACCGTCACCAGTGAAAGCGGCCTTACCGATACCATCACCGTCACGGTTACGGAAGCCACTACGTTGCTCGGTGACGTGGACGGCAGCGGACGCGTGGATTCTACCGATGCACGTTTGACACTGCAATACGCGGTGCAGAAGATCACGGCGGACGCACTGGATCTTGCGACGGCAGACGTGGACGGCAGCGGACGCGTGGATTCCACCGATGCACGTTTGATCCTGCAATATGCGGTGCAGAAGATCGATTCCTTCCCCGCAGCATAAAACAAGATAAGCAAGACCGCCCGAAGATGGGTTTCATCTTCGGGCGGTCGTTTTGTTGTGAGGATTACGATGGACAACCCCTCCGAGTCGCCTTGCGGTGACCCACCTCCCCTTACACAGGGGAGGGCAGGAGGCGTGTGCCGATATCACAAAAACGTGGTAACGTCCTCTAAATCTCGTTTGGGTACTATGTAGTCGCGGTTTTGATCCAGTGCGTATTTTACCGTATCGGTGAGCGGGACGACACGGCTTTGGTGAGCGGGGTAGCCGAGTGCCACCATCAGCCGTAATTCGTCTTCTTCGGCAATCGGCAACAGGGATTTGATCGCGGGACGGTCGATCGCGCCCATAAGGCAACTGCCGACACCGCCTTCCCAAAGCACGGCGGTCATGGCGTGCACCGAAAGACCCACGTCAATGTCCGAAAACGCGCCGGCATCGGCGGTCTTTACCACCGCGATGAAGGCGGTCGGTCGTTCCTCCGCTTTGGGAACGCCGTCCTCCGGCGGCAGATAGCCCGCCCACTTCACGTGCGGTTGCAATGCCGCCACGGTGGCGGGCTCGGTCACCACCACATAGCGCAACACCTGCGCGTTGGCGGCGGAGGCGGCCAGCCGTGCTTGATCCACCGCCTCCCGCAAGAGAGCGGGCGGCACGGGCGTTTGCAAAAAGCGGCGATAGGTACGAAGGCCGCTGAACAATTCGGTAAGAGTCATATTTCCATCTCCTTTTCTGAATTTCAGTATAACGGAAAGCGAAAAGAAAATCAAGTGTACGTTTGTTGCGGTTGTTTGCACAATTTTTGCGGTTTTTTCACGCTTTTGCTTGCTTTTTTTGTGAATATTCGGTACAATGAACCCGGTATATTATGCGCGAGGTGATATGTATGGATTGGAAACTGGCGGCATTTGCCGACGAGGCAAGCGGAGAACTTGCGGGCCAGATCGCGGCGATGAAGCGAAACGACATCGAAGGGTTGGAGATCCGTTTTATCGACGGTCAAAATATCGCGAAGGTGTCGAAAGAGAAAGCGGCAGAGATTCGTGACCGCTTGGCGGCAGAAGGATTGCACGTTTGGTCGATCGGTTCGCCCACGGGCAAGATCAAACTGCAAGACGACTTCGCCCCGCATTTGGAGGAGTTCAAACACCAGTTGGAACTCGCGCACGTCATGGGGGCAAAACATTACCGTTTGTTCAGTTTTTACGGTGCGGACGACAGTGACGGCGCATTTGATGCGGTGTGTGAGCGTACCGAAGCGTTTTTGGAGGCGGCACGCGGCAGCGGTGTGGTCATCTGTCACGAGAACGAGAAGGATATTTACGGCGATACCGATGATCGCTGTGTGAAGTTACTTCGGCAGTTTTCGGAATTGCGCGCTATTTTCGATCCGGCGAACTTTTTGCAGTGCGGGGTGAGCATTCTGCCCGCGTGGGAAAAACTTGCACCCTACGTGGAGTATCTGCACATTAAAGATTGTAACCGAAACGGGGAGGTCGTGCCGCCGGGTGAGGGCGAAGGACAACTGCCCGCACTGTTGGCGGCTTACGGTGCAAACGGCGGCCGCGTAATGACGCTGGAACCGCACCTCAACGCCTTCGTCGGTTTAGAGCAGTTGGAAAACAGCGGTTCTGCCACCCGCTCGGCGTATGCGTATGCCAGTGCGGACGAAGCGTTTGATGCAGCTGTGGCCGCGCTTAAGAAGATTTTGCCGTGAGAGGAGCAGGGTTATGAAGATCGGTGCACAAATGTACACCGTCCGCGATTTTTGCAAAACGGCCGAGGACGGCGTGAAGAGTTTGGAAAAGTTGGCGGCGATGGGGTATAAGCAGATCCAGTATTCGGGTTGCGATGCGATCCCGCCTGCCGTGATGCGGGAAACGTGTGACCGTTTAGGGCTTACGGTGCCGTTTTCCCACAGCCCCTACAACCGTATCATCGGCGATACCGAAGCGCTGATCGAAGATCACCGCACGATGGGGTGCGATTGCATCGGTCTCGGCTTTATCGGTGAAGCGCACCGCAACACGATGGAATGTCTGGAGCGGTTTTACAACGAAATGCGCGAACCGATCAAGAAGATTCGTGATGCGGGCATGACCTTTGCGTATCACAACCACTCCTTCGAATTCGCACGGGTGGAGGGTAAGATGATATTCGATCATTTGCTCGAAATGTTCCCGCCGGAAGAGATGAGCATCGTGATGGATACGTATTGGATCCAACACGGCGGCGGTGATATTTATCAGTGGATCGACAAATGTGCGGGCCGTTTGAAGTACGTGCATTTGAAAGATATGGGTATGACTTTGGAGATGAAACAGACCATGGTGCCGATCGGTGAGGGTGCGCTCAACTTCCCCTCGATCTTGAAGGCACTGGAAAAGGCGGGTTCGGTCGCCGCGTTCGTGGAGCAAGACAACTGTAACGGTGAGGATCCGTTTGACTGTATGGAACGCAGTCTGCGGTATCTCGAATCGATCGGTTACGAAGGATAAGGAGAGTGTCAATTATGAGTAAGGTAAGATTAGGTATCATCGGTGTCGGCAATATGGGTTCCACCCACGTGAACAATTTGACCGACGGCAAATGCCCCGAGATCGATCTGGTTGCGGTGGCGGATATAAAACCCGAGCGTTTGGAATGGGCAAAGGGCCGCAACGGGAACGTCACCTGCTTTCACACGGCGGAGGAGATGCTGGACAGCGGTTTGATCGACGCGTGCTTGATCGCCGTGCCGCACTACGACCATCCCCGCTATGCGATCGCGTGTTTTGAGCGCGGTATTCACGTGATGTGTGAAAAACCGGCGGGTGTGTATACCAAGCAGGTGAAAGAGATGAACGCAGCTGCCGAAAAGGCGGGTGTGGCGTTCGGTATGATGTTCAATCAGCGCACCAACCCGATGTACATCAAGATGCACGAACTGATCGCTAGCGGCGAACTCGGCGAAGTGCACCGCACCAACTGGCTCATCACCGACTGGTACCGTCCGCAGTCCTATTACGACAGCGGTGCGTGGCGTGCCACTTGGAGCGGTGAGGGCGGCGGTGTGTTGCTCAACCAGTGTCCGCACAATCTCGATCTGTGGCAGTGGATCTGCGGTATGCCGCAGAAGGTGGACGTGAAACTGAACTTCGGTAAATGGCACGATATCGAGGTGGAGGACGACGTGACCGCATACGTGGAGTATCCCAACGGTGCTTCAGGTCTGTTTATTACCTCCACGGGCGATTGCCCCGGTTCCAACCGCTTTGAGGTCTGCTGCGACCGCGGCACCGTGGTGGCGGAAGGCAGAACGTTGAAGATCACCCGCTTGAAGGAAGCGATGAGCGAATACACGGGTGAAGAGCGCGGTGCGTTCAGTTCGCCCTATCGTGAGACCGAAACCATCACGTTTGATACCGACGGCGAGCAGCACGTGGGCGTGCTCAACGCCTTTGCGGCGCACATTCTGCACGGTACGCCGTTGGTGGCAGACGGCCGCGAGGGTATCAACGGTCTCACCATTTCCAACGCGATGCATCTTTCGGCGTTTACCAACCGCGTGGTGGAACTGCCGTTTGACGACGACGAATACTACAACGAGTTGATGAAACGTGTGGCGACCTCTCGCCGTAAGGAAAACGTGAACGAGGTCGTGACCGACACCAGCGGGTCGTATAACGGTGCAAAATAAGATGATGAACGTAGTAAGGATCGGCGTGATCGGCGTGGGTGGTATGGGTTCCGCCCACGCCCGTCACCTGTTTGCGGGCGGTGTGAACGGCGCGGTTCTTTCCGCCTTGTGCGATACCGACGCCGTGCGGCGCGCTCAACTGGAAGAACTGTTTCCCGCTGTCCCCGTGTATGAGAATGCCGATGCGCTGTTCGCGGCGGGTGTGTGTGATGCGGTGGTGATCGCCACCCCGCACTATTTCCACCCCGTGATCGGTGTACAGGCGTTTGAGCACGGGGTACACGTGCTGTCCGAAAAGCCGATGGCGGTGCAGGTGAGCGAAGCAAAACGCTTGATTGCGGCGGCCGATGCGAGCGGTCGCGCGTTTTGCGTGATGTTTAATCAACGTACCGACCCGCTGTTTCAAAAAGCACGTGAACTGGTACAAAGCGGCGTGCTGGGCGAACTCAAGCGGTTTCATTGGATCATCACCAACTGGTACCGCACGCAGGCGTATTACGACAGCGGTGCATGGCGCGCCACCTTCCGCGGCGAGGGCGGCGGTGTGTTGATGAATCAAGCGCCTCACAACCTCGATCTGTGGCAGTGGATCTGCGGAATGCCGAATCGT
The DNA here is from genome assembly GCA_015065865.1 of Oscillospiraceae bacterium. Taxonomy (GTDB): domain Bacteria; phylum Bacillota; class Clostridia; order Oscillospirales; family Acutalibacteraceae; genus SIG588. Next base: position 12,139 of record SVPM01000028.1, read on the forward strand.
ATTTTCGCGCGGTGTCCCGTGGCGAAATATCACCACATCGAGGTGGAGGACGAAGCGCTTATTCTGGGTGAATACGACAGCGGGTTGACCGCCCTGTTCCAGACCTCCACGGGGGAATACCCCGGTACTAATCGTTTGGAGATCACGGGCGACGGCGGCAAAATGGTGTTGGAAGACGGCAAACTCAAACTGTGGCGCTTGAACGAGCGTGAACGGGACGTGTGCTTTACCGCGAAAGACGGTTTTGTGCAGATCCCGACGGAATATGAAGAGATGACCTTCGAGGCACCGCAAAACGCACACGGTGCGGTGTTGCAAAATTTTGCGGATCATATTTTGCACGGTACACCGCTGTTGTCGGACGGCCGTGAAGCGCTGAACGAGGTCACGCTTTGTAACGCGGCGTATCTTTCCGCGTGGCAGGGCGGTATGGTGGCGTTGCCGATCGACGATGCCGCGTTCGACCGTGAACTGGCGGCGCGCTGCGAGCAATCGGCATTGCGTGAAGCGGGTTCCGCGCCGATGCACGACGGCTATCAAGTGCGTTGGCAGGTGCGGTGGTAATACGTAATAAGGAGCAGAGCGATATGCGTAACTACGGTTTACAGTTGTATTCGGTCAGACGACAGATGGAAAAGGATGTGGCGGCCACACTGCGCGAAGTTGCGGCGATGGGCTACACGATGGTGGAACCTGCGGGTTTCTTTGGCAAAACGGCGGAGGAGTTTCTTTCCCTGTGCACGGAGAACGGATTGACCGTGTGCAGTTCTCACACCATGCTGGATGCGTTGGCGGATGGGAAGCACGACGAAACGATTCCGTATTTTCAAACCATCGGTTGCAAACGGTTTATCGTGCCGGGGGCACCGTGGGACACCAAAGAGAATTTGAACAAGACGATCGCGCAGTTGAATGAATGGCAACCGATCCTCGCCGAGGCGGGCATTGAACTGATGTATCACAATCACGACGGGGAGTTCAAGCCCAATGCCGACCGTTTGATCCCGCACGTGGAGATGCAAAAGCATACGGATATCCGCTTTGAGATCGATGTGTGCTGGACGTATTTCGGCGGGGTCAGCCCCTTGTACGTGCTCGAGCAGTTGGGCGAGCGTGTCGGTATGATCCACTTGAAGGATACCACCCGCACGGAATGCAAACCGCTCGGACAAGGCGAAGTGCCGATTCGCGAAGTCGTGGAATGGGCCGAGGCGCACGGCGTGGAAATGGTCGTGGAAAACGAGACCACGCCCGAACGCGAAATGGAAGAGGCCAAGATGTGTATCGATTATCTGAAGAGTTTGGAAGGGTAAGAAAATAAAATCCCCGTACTTTTGCCACGGCAAAGGTACGAGGATTTTTCATTTTAAAGTATATCGGCACTTTGGGAAATTGGAACAACCGTAAAACTCACCGTATTTTCCTTTTCGCAAAACGAGCGGTGTTTTGCAGTGGGGACATATTTTTTCGGCTTTCGTGTTCTCTAATCTCTCTTTGTAAGCAATAACGTTTTGCTTGTGCAGTAATCGTGCATCCTTTCCTACGTATTGATTGCTTTGAATATAATCAAAGATTGCTTGCTTTCGGTCGTTATCCCAAACAGCAGGTTTATCTTTGGCGATCAGCTGCATAGCTCTTTTCATAGCCGGCAGGGAATTGCAAACAACGGTTTGTATTTCGCCGCCTTTTGGATTGATATTGGATACCTTTAAATCTCTACAAATAATAGTTACGATTGAAAAGCAGGGGATGTCGCCGAAGTCTTTTAAAAACTCTTTCAGATATTCAATGTGTTTGGCGTTTTGCTTTAGCGGACTGTAGATTTCATATTTGCTACCGCCCGCATAATAGTACCATTTGGATCTTTTGCCGTCACCGTAAATGGTCGCTTCGGAAAACATCTTTACCTCTGCAACATAAATACCTTTTGACCCGATCATCAAAAGATCAATCTGCGAGGTGTGTTCGTCAGATCCATCAATGAGTATGTCGTGCAAAACCAAGGTGTCGGTCATAGTTTTGGCGTAGTGCTTTGCTAACTGTTCGCCCAAACCGCCTTTTAACTCGTTGACTGACGGTAATTTTTTCAACAAATCAAGAAGCCCCACAATACGGCACCTCCCTGTGTGATCGTGTCTTCAGTATAGTAAATATGGCAAGAAAAGTCAACATTTATCGCAGAGGTTAGAGAGCGTGCTGCGAGGAAAAGAAAAAGCGGAGAGGATGCCTTCTCCGCTTTGTTTTCACTCTTTCGTTTTGTTTCCGCCGCAGTTATCGTGGCACTGCGCGCAGTTACCGCCGTAGGGGCAGCCGATGCATTTTTTGCCGCTCTTTTTGGCTTTGTATACATACAAGGCGGCGAGGCCGACGATGACGGCGATGATGATTACGGCGATCACGGTATCCATCACGCTACCTCCTTATTTCGTAAGGCTTACGGGTGTCTTACGTTGTTTGTTTGCCTTTTCCGCTTTTGCTTGTTTGTCGGCATGAACGCACAAAACCACAAGGATTGCCGCGAATCCCAGTACGGCCAGAAGTCCGCCGACAAAGCCCGCGCCGACGGTGCCTTCGGTGATCAGTGTGCCCGCTTGATACACGAGGAAGCCCACCGTAAAGCCGGTGCCGAGTTGCAGGGCAATGCCGCTCCACAGCCATTTTGCACTTTTCATTTCGGCCCCCATGGCGGCAATTGCCGCAAAGCACGGCGGGGTGAACAGATTAAACATTAAGTATGCAAGTGCCGCGGCCTGAGTGGCAAAGGGATACTCCAACCCCACAAAGCATACGGCGAACGTGCCCACTACGTTTTCTTTGGCAACAAAGCCCGTGATGGCGGCGGCGGCCAACTGCCACGAAAGCACACCCGCAACGGGGATCAACAGATAAGCAAACGGCACGGCGACGGCGGCCAAAATGGAGGAATCCGCCGTTTCGGCGACTGTGAAACTCCCAGTGAAGGATTGCATAACCTGCACCACCGTATTACAAAGCAAGATCACGGTTGCCGCTTTCACCACGTATGCCCATCCGCGCGCACACATTGACAAGAACGCGCGGGAAAGAGAGGGGGCTTTGTAGTCGGGCAGTTCGATAATAAAGTAGGAACGGTGTTTACGGTTGCCGGTGATGCGGTTGATCAGCAGTGCACCGATAAAGATAATGAAAATACCGACAAAATACATCAGCGTGCCGACCCACGAGGCGTTTTTGAAAAACGCACCCGCAAACAGGCCGATGATCGGCAACTTCGCGCCGCAGGGCATAAACGGGGCGAGCATCGCGGTGGCGCGGCGTTCACGCTCGTTGCGAATGGTGCGGCACGCCATCACACCGGGCACGGCACACCCCGTGCCGATGACAAACGGAATGACCGATTTGCCCGATAATCCCACCTTCTTGAAAATGGGATCCAGCACCACCGATACGCGTGCCATATAGCCGCAATCTTCCAGCAGTGCAATAAGGAAATACATCACCATCACGAGCGGCAAAAAGCCCACCACGGCTCCCACGCCGCCGATGATACCGTCCACCAACAAAGCGGATACCAACGGATCTGCGTTTGTGAGCAGGCCGCCTACCCATTCACCAAACCGATCGATCAAGGTGACAAGCCCCGGAACGGTGTTGCCGTTTTTAAAGGTGTATCCTTCGGCGATCAGCGGGCCGAGCCACGCTTGTGAGATCTGGAACACCAAGAACATCACCGCGGCAAAGATGGGGATACCCAGCCATTTATTGGTCAGCAACGCATCGGCACGATCTTGCCGAGTTTTATCTTTGGTGAACACTTTGCGTGTTTCCACGCGTGCTACCAATGCATTCACAAATGCAAAACGGCGACGGTCTGCCGCTTGCACGGCAGCCTTATCGGTAAGGTCGATATTTCCTTGTATATACGGTGCTTTTTGCCCTTTGCCGTTCAGTGCGATCGCCGCCGCGATGACGGCGGCAAGATCGCTGTGGCGGCGATCGGTGGAAACGGTTTGCACCACGGGACACCCCAACTCGCAGGAAAGCGTTTTGGCATCGATCACCGTTTCTTTGCGCTGGTTGATATCACTTTTGTTCAGCGCCACCACCACGGGAATACCCAGTTCCAACAGTTGGGTGGTGAAAAACAAACTGCGGCTGAGGTTCGTTGCGTCCACGATGTTGACGATCACATCGGGTTTTTCGTTTCGTATGTAGGCGTTTGTGATGCTCTCCTCTGCTGTGAAGGGGGACATCGAATAAGCACCGGGCAGATCCACTGCGACGAGGTCCGCAATGCCGTTCGCATACGCTTTTTTGATGGTGCTCTCTTTTTTATCCACCGTGACACCCGCCCAGTTTCCGACCGTTTCGTTACGGCCGCAAAGAGCATTGTACATCGTGGTCTTTCCGCTGTTCGGATTTCCGGCGAATGCGATTCTCATACGGTTACCTCCTGTGGGGATCGGCGGTTAGCGAACGCTAACCGATAGGACGAAAAAAAGCGGACACAACGGTCTGCACTTTTTTAGATCAAAATAGTTTTGGCCAACTGTGTATCGATATTATAGCGCGCCTCTTTGATGGATACCACGCAACCGCTTCGGCGACGGGAGATCACGGTGATGGGTTCACCGCTGAAGCAGCCCAACGAAAACAGAAACGCATTCATTTCCTCGTCTCCGGTTTCCACCGAACGGATGATGTACTCCGTTCCCTCAACGGCATCGGTCAAATTCATACGGTATCCCACCTTTCACGCAAGAGTTAGCCTCTGCTAACTCTTGCGTATTATACCACGCGAATGCCGTGCTGTCAATAGGAAATCCCCAAAAATTGTAAAATTGTCGAAAAAGCCCGCAAGGCGGAAAATGATACCTTGCAAAGAATAAAATTGTGTGGTATACTATGAAATAATAAGATGAAAAAGGGGGAGAGACTGTGAGTTTGCAAGAATCGGGTCAAATGTATCTGGAGAGCATTTACGTTCTCTCCCGCAAGAGTGATGCCGTGCGCGCAGTGGATGTGTGCGATTATATGGGGTATTCCAAGCCCAGCGTCAGCCGTGCGATGGGGCTTTTGCGCCAAGGCGGGTTTATCACGGTGGACGGCGATGGGTTCATCACGCTGACCGATGAGGGACGCGAGGTGGCGGAAAAAATGTATGAACGGCACACCTTGCTGACGGCACTGTTGATGCGCCTCGGTGTGGAGGAAGCAGTGGCGGCGGAAGATGCCTGCAAGATCGAACACAATTTGAGCGATCAATCCTTTGCCGCCATTAAGCGGTATATTGAACATATTTGAGTGAAATTTCGGTCGCCTGCATACGCAGGCGATTTTGTGTGTGAGAGGTGGTGAAACAGATGGCGACACGTGAGTGGACTCCCGCGCAAAAACAATGTCTGGAAGCGGACGGTACGGTGTTGGTCTCCGCCGCGGCAGGGTCGGGTAAAACGGCGGTGTTGGTTGAGCGGATCGTTCGCCTTATCACGGCGGAGGAGGCACCTGTGGACGTGGACCGCTTGTTGGTGGTCACGTTTACGAAAGCCGCCGCGGCAGAGATGAAACAGCGGCTTGGTAAAGCGTTGCACGAACGGTTGGCAGCTCGCCCGAACGATCGCCGTCTGCGGCGGCAATTGATGTTGTTGCCCAATGCGAATATCAGCACGGTGCACGGTTTTTGCGGCAATCTGATACGCGAACATTTTCACCGTTTTCCCGAAATTTCGCCGCTGTTCCGCGTGGGGGAGGAAGGCCAGACGCGCCCGCTGATGAGCGAGGCGATGGACGAGGTGTTAGAGGAGGCGTATGCCGCCGATACACCCGCATTTTCCCAATTGCTGGATCTTTTGGGCGGCGACCGCCACGACAAAGCGCTGGCGGAGCGAGTATTGGTGACCTACAACTTTATGCAGGCACATCCGCAACCCGCCCGCTGGCGGGAGGCGGTGACGGCGCTTTACCACACCGACAAACCGCTTTCCGAAACCGTGTTCGGGCAGGAGATACAAGTCGAAATTCAAGGGCGGCTTCGTTGGTACGCCCGTAAACTGGATAATTTGGCGGCGTTGGCCGAAAGCAACGACACGTTGGTGCGGTATGCCGTGTGTCTGCGTGCGGATGCCGAAGGATTGCGTGAAGCGGCGGATGCCCTTCTTTCTATGTCGTGGGATGAACAAATGGTGCGGCTTTCACAGCTGCGTTTCGGTACGTTGAGTACGGTGCGCGGGTGTACCGATGAAGCGTTGAAGGAATATATCAAGAACGAACGCACACGACTGAAAACGCGTGTGGGTGCGCTGTCGCAGTTGATGGTGGAGGATGAAGCCTCTGCCGCGGCCCGCACGGCGGCACTTGCGCCTGCGGTGGAGATGCTGATGGAGTTGACCGCGCAGTTTGAAGCGCGGTATACCGAAAAAAAGACCCGTGCGGGGCTGTTGGATTTCAACGATCTGGAGCATCTGGCGTTGCGCTTGTTGACTGATGAGGATAAAGACGGCAATCTGACTGCGTCGGCGATCGCCGATGAGGTGAGTCGCCGTTTCGTGCACGTGATGGTGGATGAATACCAAGATACCAACCCCACGCAGGAATGTCTGTTTTCCGCCGTATCACGTGAGGAGAGCAACTTGTTTTTCGTGGGGGACGTGAAGCAGAGCATTTATTCTTTCCGCAACGCGACCCCCTCGCTGTTTGTGGCACGGCAAGCCGGCTACAAACCGTTTGACGGTGAAAACTATCCCGCGTTGATTCGGTTGGGACATAATTTTCGCAGTCGCCGCAGTGTGACGGAAACGGTCAATCTGCTGTTTTCACAGTTGATGACCGAAGAGAGTTCCGGTGTGGATTACCGCCGTGGTGAGGCATTGACCGCCGCGGCTTCCTATGCAACGCACGACGACGATGTGGCCGAACTGATCTTGGTGGAAAAGGAAAAACGCCCTGCCGATGACAGCGACGATGCGGCTGAAGCCCGCGTGATCGCCGCTCGTATTGCCGAAATGATGGCTGAGGGAATGACCGTGCGGGACGGTGACAGTGAACGGCAGTTGTGTTTGCGGGACGTGTGCGTGTTGTTACGCAGCAAAAAGGATCACGCCGCCGCGTATGCGGAAGAATTGAACCGTGTCGGCGTGCCGGCCGTGACCGATGCGGGCGGCGGGTTTTATGAGTCGCAAGAGATCGCGTTGGTGTTGTCGCTTTTGCGTTTTCTGGATAATCCGTTGCAGGATGTGGCAATGCTCGCGGTGATGATGTCGGCATTGTTTGCCTTCACCCCCGACGACCTTGCGGATATACGAAAAAAATATCGCCGTATGCCGCTGTATACCGCCGTGCGCCGCCGCGCACGGGATGAGGATGCATCGGCTGCACGGCTTGCGGCGTTCGTGGCGGAAACCGAGCGGTTGCGTACCGTGGCGGCGGCGATGCCGGCCGACCGTCTGTTACAACAGTTGTATGAAGAGTTCAGTCTGACGGCGGTGATGGGGGCCCGTCCCCACGGTGAACAGCGAGTGGCCAATTTGCAAAAATTGTTGGATATCGCCCGTGGGTTTGAAAGCCATGGGTATCGCGGTCTGTCTGCTTTTGTGCGGTTCGTTGAACGGGACCGCAAGCAGGACGGACAAACCCCCGCAACGGTGGTGGGCGGCGAAAATGCGGTGCGTGTGATGAGTGTGCATGCATCGAAAGGGTTGGAATTCCCCGTGGTGTTTATGGCGGGGCTCGGGCGCGGGTTTAACGATCGTGCCTTGTCCGATCCGCTGTTGTTGCATCGCACCCTCGGTGTGGGTATGGACTGGCGTGATCCAAAAGGGTTGGAATCTTGCAAGACGGTGCAAAAAAACGCACTGGCACTGCGTATGCGCCGCGATGCACGCGCGGAGGAACTGCGGGTGTTGTACGTGGCACTGACCCGCGCAAAGGAACGCCTGTGTATGGTGATGACGGTGGATCATTACGATGCTATGATGAAGGCGTTTACGCTTTCGCCGCAGGATGAGGCTATGCCGCTTCAAGCGGTGGTAGAAGCCGGAGGATATGCCGATTGGATACTGCCCGTGCTGTTGCGCCATCCCGATGCATCGGCACAGTGGCCGCCCGCGTTGGCGGCGCATATCACGCCGCTTTCGTGCGATACGCGGTTGGATCTTATGCCGGTGCGTGCACCGAGGATAACGGAGGAGGCGGCTTCTCCCGAACCTGTGTCGTTGCCTGCGGATACGGAGTATTTGGAACAGTTGAAAGAGCGCGCGGCATACGTGTATCCGTACAGAGAACTGGGGGCGGTGCCGGTGAAACTGGCGGCATCGGCACTGGCACACCGTGCGATGCACGATCGCTTTGTGGCGGTTTCGCGCCCTGCGTTTTTCAGTGACACGGCGCTGTCGCCGGCCGAGCGAGGCACCGCGATGCACCAATTTATGCAGTTTGCGGACTATACCGCCGCGGCAGCGGATATCGAGCGAGAGATCGCCCGCTTGGTGCGGGAAGGTTTTCTCACCGCAACGCAGGGGGCGTCGTTGTCCCGTCCGCGTCTTGTCGGTTTCTTTAACAGCGCGTTGTATCGGCGTATTGCCGTCTCCGAGCGGGTGCTTCGCGAATACGCTTTCACGGTGGAACGTCCCGTAAGTGCGTGTGCGCCCGTATCGGACGTTGCGGCGGCGGGGGAGACCGTGCTGGTGCAGGGAATTGCCGACTGTATTTTCCGCGAGAACGGGCGTTGGATCATCGTGGATTATAAGACCGACCGCGTGGACACTCCGCAGGAGTTGGCGGAGCGTTACCGTCCGCAGTTGGATCTGTATCGCGAAGCGTTGGAAAGCGGTTTGGGCGAAGCCGTGGGCGGTTGTCTGCTGTATTCCTTCGCGTTACAACAAGAAGTGACGTTATAAAAAGGTTACAATTTTGTTTCTTGACTTTTCGACAACAGATTGCTATAGTAGGATATGAACTTTTGAAGATGCTCTTTTGAAAGGATATGACGATATGGCGAAACACGCGGCGGTGGAAAAGACCGTAAAGAAACCTCGGCGGCGTTTTAGAGGACTTGTGATCACGATGGTGTCACTGCTTGCCACGTTCGGCGTTTTGTGCGTGGCGGCCGGTATTGTTTTTTGGAAGTTTTTGGACTACGATTACGATTCCACCATTCAGCATATGACCAACGAACAGTTGGGTATCACCAACACCACGTTGACGAAAAAGGTCACCAACATCGTGCTGTTCGGCGTGGATTCCCGCAGTGCCAAAGGATATTCCGGCAACACCGACTCCATTATGATCGTGAGTTTGGATGAGATCCACAACAAGATCAAGATCACGTCCATTATGCGTGATACGTTGGTGCATATGGACGAACACGGTTACCGCAAGATCAACTCGGCGTATGCCAGAGGCGGCCCCGAATTGGCGATCAAAACGATCAATGAGGCGTTCAATATGAACATCCGCCATTACGCCACGGTGAATTTTGCGGGTATGATCGACATTGTGGATGCCATCGGCGGTGTGGAGATAGAGATCACCGAAGCCGAACGACAGCTGACGAACGACGTTATTCTTTATGAAGGGGATAAACTCGGTACCGAGAAAAAATTGATCCGTAAGGCGGGATTGCAGACTTTGACGGGTGTACAAGCGGTGTATTGGGCGCGTTTGCGTACCGTTTCCACGGCGGAGGGTGTGAACAACGACTTCGGTCGTACCGACCGTCAGCGCGTGGTGATGGAGGCGCTGTTTGATCGTATCACCGGTATGGGTGCGGCTCAGTATCCCGCGTTGGTCGAAGCACTGTTGCCGTACGTTCGCACATCACTTTCCCACGGTGACATTCTCGGTATGGCGGAAACCGTGCTGGGCGATACCACGTTTGAACAGACCCGTATTCCGCAGACGGAATTTGTCATCAATGCAGACTATCGTGAAAAAACGGGCAGTTCCACGGTGTATTATAACTTGGAGTATGCCGCCAAAGTGTTGCACGCGTTTATTTACGACGATATGATGCCGGCGGACTATATTGAACAAAACGGGGTGGATAAGACCCCGTGGGCGAAGTGAGTTATGCGTATTTTAGCAGTAGATCTGGGCCTGCAGCGCACGGGTGTGGCGATATGTGATGAGCGAGAGGTGCTGGCATCGCCCATCGGTACGGTGACAGAACACAACCGTGACCGCTTGCTTGACAAGGTTGCGGCGCTGGCGGCGGAACATCGCGCCGAACATCTGGTGGTTGGGCATCCGCGTAATATGGACGGTACCCGCGGCGAAAGTGCACGCCGTGCCGAGGAGTTCGCCGAGGAACTGGCAGAAAAGACGGGGTTGGGATACACCTTGTGGGATGAACGGTTGACCACCGTTTCGGCCATCGGTTTTTTGAACGAAACCAACACGCGCGGTAAAAAACGCAAAGCGGTGGTGGATACCGTGTCGGCGGTCATCATTCTGCAGGATTTTATTGACAGCCGCAAAAAAGTATAAAAAAGCGATAGAAGCAATTGCTTCTATCGCTTTTTTCATTTCTCCAAGCGGAAAGCGGTGTACTCACTCACACGGCTGTCGTGGCCGATAAACACTTGAATTTCGCCTGCCTCCCACACGAATTGAAGATCTTCGTTATAAAAACGCAGGTCATCGGGCGTGAGGGTGAAGCTGACTTCCACGCTTTCACCGGCGGGAATGTGCACGCGTTTGAACCCTTTCAGTTCCTTGACGGG
>SVPM01000029.1 GCA_015065865.1 Oscillospiraceae bacterium
CGCAGTAAATCCTTGCGGATTTACGAGTATTTTGACAAAGCCGAGGGGAAAATCGGCCCGTTAAAATCGGGTTCGGATGTGACTCCTCTGCTTAAGGAGTTTCCGGAATGACTATGACCTTTTGCTGCCCCTGCCTCTTTGGTGTTGAGGGCATTTTGGCAGATGAATTGCGCCGTATGGAGGTGGATAACGTCCGTGCCGAAACGGGACGGGTGCTGTTCGACGGTGATTTTGCCGCGATGGCACGGGTAAACATCCGCTCACGCTATGCCGAACGGGTGCAGCTTGTGATGGGACGGTTTCGTGCCACCACATTTGATGCGCTGTTTGAAGGTGTCAAGCGGTTGCCGTGGGAACGATTTATCGGTGCAAAAGACCGTTTCCCCGTGAAGGGATGGTCGCTGAATTCTGCCTTGCACAGTGTGCCCGATTGCCAATCTATCGTAAAAAAAGCGGTGGTGGAACGTTTGCGCGCACACTACGGTATTGCATGGTTTGAAGAGAGCGGCGCGCTGTTTCAAATTCAAGTGACCGTTATGAAAGATGAGGTCACCTTGTTGATCGATACCAGCGGGCAGGGCCTGCACAAGCGCGGATATCGTGCCAACGCAGGGGAGGCCCCCATCAAAGAAACGCTGGCGGCGGCGATCGCGGACGTGATGCGCGCGCGATTTGCCGAGCAGGTGTGCGACCCGTGCTGCGGTTCGGGTACGCTGCTTATCGAAGCAGCGCTGGCGGCGCGGCGCATTGCGCCGGGTGTCGGTCGCCGTTTTGCCGCTATGCAGTGGGGATGTGTGCCGCGCGGTGTGTTCGAGCAAGAGCGCGATGCGGCACGGGCATTGGAACTGCCTGAGCGTGAGATCACCTTGTGGGGCGGCGACATTGATGCCGACTGTGTCCGTTTGACCGAGGAGAACGCGGTCAAAGCGGGGGTGGGTGACTGCCTGTTTGCCGACCAAGCCGATTTGAAGCACTTTGTGCCGCGCGGTGAGAGCGGGTTGGTGTTGTGCAACCCGCCGTATGGCGAGCGATTGTTAGATCGCGGCACGGCACAGGAACTTTACCGCACGATGGGACAGGTTTTCTTACCCAAAGCGGGGTGGAGTTACGGTATCATCACGGCGGACGAAACGTTTGAAGAAGCGTTCGGTCGTCCGGCGGATAAACGGCGAAAACTTTACAACGGTATGCTGAAATGCCAACTGTATATGTATTTTTCACCGAAGAAATGAGGGGATTGCGGATGAAACACGTTTTTGTTCTGAATCCTGCGGCGGGCAAACACGCCCCCGCACTGGAACTGATACCGCGTATCCGCGAAGTTTGCACAAAGCATGGGTTGGATTTTGAGATCGTGCAGACCACCGCACCCGATGATGCGACGGCACTGGCGCAGAAAGCCATTGCCGAAACCACAGGGACGGTACGGTTGTATGCCTGCGGCGGCGACGGCACGTTGCTGGAGGTGCTGACCGCCGTTGAACCGTACAGTGATACCGAGTTTGCCCACGTTCCGTGTGGGTCGGGCAACGATTTCGTGCGTATGCTCGGCGGTGCCGCACCGTATTTGGAACTTGAAGATATGGTCACGGCGGATGCTTACCCGATGGACGGCATCGTGTGTACATACGGCGAGGGGGCGGTGCACCGCTCGCTGAACGTTGCCGCTACCGGCATGGATGCCGAAGTGGCGTATCACATGGCGAAATTCAAACGCTGGCCGTTGGTCAGCGGTTCGATGGCATATAATTTGGCACTGGTCAAGGTGTTTTTCGGGCATCTTGGTTGCCGCCTCACCGCCGAAATAGAAACGGCGGAGGGTGTGCGGCGTATGGAAGGGGATTTCCTGTTTGCACTGTGTGCCAACGGTGAATATTACGGCGGCGGTTATCACGGAGTGCCTACCGCCCGCCCCGATGACGGTGAATTGGATTTTGTGTTGGTGGAAAAAATGTCCCGTGCGCGTATTTTGCAGTTGTTGCCGAAATACAAAAAAGGTACGCACCGCGGCGAGCGGGGGGTGCATTTCTTCCGCGGTACCGCCATCACGGTCAAGACGGCACGGTCGATGCCGGTCACGTTGGACGGCGAGTGTGTGTTGACCGATCGTTTCCGTGCGGAGATTCAAAAGGGTGCGTACCGTATGGTGATACCCCACAGTGTGGCGGACGCACGAAAAGAAAAACAAACGGTATAGGAAGAATAGGCAGAGAAGGTGTATCGTGAGGATACACCTTTTCTTTTGCATAATTTCGGCACAAAAACCGGCAAGTATTCTTTGAAAAGGGCATTGGATAAAAAAATTTTAATTTTTTTTGCAATTATTAAAAAAAGAACTTGCAAAACGGCGAGGTTTGTAATACAATGTACCAAGGCGTTTTGAAAGGATGGGTCTCCTATGACGATAGAGATGGCGCGGTTGGAGGAACTGACCGCACGATATGAGGAATACTGTGCACGGGGGTTGGCGTTGGATATGTCCCGCGGTAAGCCCGGCCCCGAACAGCTGGAACTGACGGCGGATATGCTGGATTGCATGGACAGCCACAGCGTTTGCAAGGCCGAGGACGGCATGGACGTGCGTAACTACGGCGGACTTACGGGTATCCCCGAAGCGCGCCGTATGTTTGGCGATATTTTGGGGGTGCCGGCCGAGAACGTGATCGTGGGCGGCAACTCCAGTTTGAATTTGATGTTCGACTATATCGCGAGCGCGTATGCCAAAGGTGTGGCAGGATGCGAGCCGTGGTGCAAGCAGGAAGCGGTGAAGTTCCTGTGCCCCGTGCCGGGATACGACCGCCATTTTTCCATCACCGAATATTTCGGCATTGAAATGATCCGTGTGCCGATGAACGAAAACGGTCCGGATATGGACGTGGTCGAACGGCTGATACAGGACGAAACGGTCAAGGGAATGTGGTGTGTGCCGATGTACTCCAATCCTGGCGGTATCACCTATGCGGACGAAACGGTGCACCGTCTGGCGGCGATGAAACCGGCAGCAAAGGATTTTCGCTTGATGTGGGATAACGCATACTGCGTGCATCACCTGTCGGATACACACGATACGCTGCTCAACATTTTTGAGGAAGCGAAGAAGCACGGCAACGAAGAACACGTGGTGGCGTTTACCTCCACCTCCAAGATCAGTTTCCCCGGTGCGGGTGTGGCGGTGATGGCGGCGATGGGTAAAACGTACGAAGATATCGTGCGCCGCTTGTCGATGCAGACCATTGGTTACGATAAACTCAATATGATGCGCCACGTGCGGTATTTCAAAGATGCGGCAGGTATCGCGGCACATATGAAACGCCATGCGGCGATCTTGCGCCCGAAGTTTGATGTGGTGCTGAATGCGTTGGAAAAACACCTCGGCGGCAAAAACATCGCACAGTGGCATCGCCCGACGGGTGGCTACTTTGTCAGTGTGGACGTGCACGGTTGTGCGACCGAGATCATTCGCCTTTTGCGTCAGGCGGGTGTGAAGATGACCGAAGCAGGCGCTCCGTTCCCGTATCATCACGACCCCGAGGACCAGACCATCCGCATTGCGCCGACCTACCCCTCGGTGGCGGAATTGGAGCAGGCAATGGAACTTTTCTGCATCTGCACCGAGATGGCGGCACTGAAAAAATCGGTGTAATGCTAAAAAAACATCGTAAAATTTGGCAAAAGCATAGAATTTATAAAGAAACGGTCGGAAATCTTGACATTTCCGACCGTTAGTTATATAATAACTCTATTAGTGCGGATTACGCACGAGTTAGTATTGGAGGAACAACCGATGAAGCGCACAGCAAAACCCGTATTTTTCATTGTGGCGCTGGTGATCTTGGTGTTGGCGTATACGTCCATCTTCGGCGTGTACACCTACTTCGGCGATCGCCGTGACACAGTCATTCGCGGTGCTTCGGACATTCGATTCGGCATCGATATCCGCGGCGGTGTGGATGTGACCTTCGGCGCAAAGGATACCGATATCCATGTGACCGAAGAACAGTTGGACGGTGTGAAAGCCGTCATTGAAGAACGTTTGGTTCTTCGCAACATAACCGACTATGAAATTTATGCCGACACCGCCAACAAGCAGGTGGTGGTTCGCTTCCCGTGGGAAGCGGACGAGAGCAATTATGATCCGACCAAAGCCATCGGCGAGATCGGTCAGACGGCTCAGTTGGCTTTCCATATCGGCGATGCAACCGATCCCGAAACCGGCAAGCCCACCGGCGACCTTGTGTTGACCGGTAACGACGTGCAGTCGGCCAATGCGGGCTATGACGAAGAGAATCAGCAGTACGTTGTGATGCTGAATTTGAAGGAATCGGGTAAGAAGGCGTTTGCCGATGCTACGCAGAAGCAGTACGACAACAACAAAGGTCCGATCTCCATCTGGTTGGATGACCAGATGATCTCTGCTCCGGCGGTGCAGGCGGTCATCACCAACGGTCAGGCTACCATTTCGGGCAGCTTTGAAACGATGGCGGATGCACAGGATCTGGCCAACCTCATCACCTCGGGCTCTTTGCCGTTTGAACTGGAAGTGAAGAGCAGCGGTACCATTAACCCCACGATGGGTGTGAAGGCGCTGGATGCGATGGTGCTGGCGGCGGTGATCGCGTTCGTGCTGATCGCGGCGTTTATGCTGATCTATTACCGTGTGCCCGGCTTTGTGGCGGTCATCGCTCTGCTCGGTCAGGTGGCGGGTTCCATCGCGGCCGTGTCCGGTTACTTCGGTGTGTTTAACAGCTTTACGCTGACCCTCCCCGGTATTGCGGGTATCATCCTCTCCATCGGTATGGGCGTGGATGCTAACGTTATTACGGCGGAGCGTATTAAGGAAGAAATTCGTGCGGGCAAGACCATCGACGGCGCTATCCGTTCGGGTACGAAGGAATCCTTCTGGGCCATCTTCGACGGTAACATTACGGTTATCATCGTGGCGGCGGTGCTGATGGGCGTGTTCGGTCCATCCGACAGCGTGTTCGGCTGGTTGCTCAGCCCTGTGATGCGCTGGTTCCCCGTGGCGACCACCGGTGCGGTGTATTCCTTCGGTTACACCCTGCTTGTCGGTATCATTTTCAACTTCGTTATGGGTATGACCGCATCGCGTTTGATGCTGTCCTCGCTTTCGCGCCTGAAGTGCTTGCGTAAGCCCTGGCTGTATGGAGGTGAGCGGTAATGAAAAAGGAATTTAACTTTATCCAAAGCCGCAAGATCTGTGTGATCATTTCGCTGTGTATCTTTGCGGTGGGCATTTTGTTCAACATCATTTTCGGCACGGGTATGGACGTGTCCTTCAGCGGTGGTACGCTGGTGCGTTACAGCTACGCGGATACGATCGATGCGGATGCCGTGGCGGCAATGGCAGAAGAAGTGCTCGGCAAGGATGCCGAGGCCGCTCTCGAAAACGTGGACAACACCGATGTTGTTACCATCACGTTCCCGAAAGAGATCACGCTGGAACAGCAGACCAAACTGAACGAGCGTATGACCAAAGATTTCGAGGCAAATAAGCCCGTGCAGGTGGAGGCCAAAACGCTGTCCGCTCCGATGGGTCATCAGTTCTTCGTGAAGTGTATTGTGGCCATTATCCTCGCGGCGGCTTTCCTGCTTGTGTACGTGGGCTTCCGTTTCCGCCGCATCGGCGGCATCTCGGCCGGTCTGTGTGCACTGCTCGCGTTGGTGCACGATTTGCTCATCTGCTACTTTGTGTTTGTTATCTTCCGCATCAATTTGGATGATAACTTCGTGGCTGTGATGTTGACCATCCTCGGTTACTCGCTGAACGATACCATCGTTATCTTTGACCGTGTGCGTGAAAATCGCCGCCGTCATAAGAATGCGCCGATCAGCGAGATCGTGAACCTCAGTGTCAACCAGACCTTCACCCGTACCCTCGTTACCGCTGTGGCGGTGTTCGTGGCGATCACGGTGGTGGTTATCGTGGCGCTGGTGATGCGTATAGACTCCATCATGAGCTTTGCGCTGCCGATGATGTTCGGTGTTATCTCGGGTTTCTATTCCTCCGTATTCCTCAGCGCACCGCTGTGGGCTCTGTGGCAGGAGAAAAAAGCCAACAAATAAGCGATCTTATAAAACCTCACGGTTTCCTTTGGGAAACCGTGAGGTTTTTCGTTTTTCTCTTGTCAAATCGGTAAAATTTTATTATAATGAAAAAAAGGCGGTGAAACTATGGCGGATCTGACGATGTCGGTACGATATATCAAAGGTGTCGGCGAAAAAACGGCGGCGGCGTTTGCCCGTTTGCACATTCACACGGTGGAGGATCTGCTCCGCCATTTTCCCCGTGCTTACGAAGACTGGTCGCAGGTGGTGCGGATCGCCGAAGCACCGCTCGGTGAGCAGTGCTGTGTACGTGCTACCGTGCTGACTGATGTACAGACGAATTTTATTCGCAAGGGAATGACCTTGTTTAAATTCACGGCGAGTGACGGTAAAAGCGGTATGCAGGTCACCTTGTTTAACAACAAGTATCTGGCAAATCGCATCAAACGCGGGCGGGAATACCTCTTTTTCGGCACGGTCACCAACGGGTATGCACGCTATGAAATGGCATCCCCGCTGATCGAGGAAGTGAGCGGTGCGGCACGCATCCATCCCATCTATCGGCAGACCGAGGGACTCAGCACGCGTATTATTGCCAAAACAACGGAAAAGGCGTTGCCGCTTTTGGCAACGGCAACCGATATCCTCCCGCCCGATATGATCGCACGATACGGCTTGTGCACGGCCGCATATGCCTATCAAAACATCCATTTCCCGCGTGACCGTGAAGCGTTGGCGGCGGCACGCCGCCGTTTGGTGTTTGAGGAATTGTTACTGTTGCAACTGGGGCTTTTGCGCCTCAAAGGGCGCACGCGCGCGGTGGCCGGCACGCCGGTTCGTGAAGACGGCAGTGAGGCGTTTTGGGCGCTTCTGCCGTTTGAACCCACAGGAGCGCAGCGGCGCGCCGTGGCGGATTGCGTGCGGGATATGCAAAGCGGTGTGCCGATGAGTCGCTTGGTGCAGGGAGACGTCGGCAGCGGTAAAACCGCAGTTGCCGCCGGCGTGGCGTATACCGCGATACAAAACGGCGGGCAGGCGGCGATGATGGCACCCACCGAGATCTTGGCGGAACAGCACGCAAAGACACTTGAAAAACTGTTAGGCCCTGCGGGTATTCGCGTGGGGCGGCTCACGGGCAGTATGCCCGCCGCCGAAAAACGCGCCGTGCGGGAAGGACTTGCCGACGGCACGGTGCAGTTTGCGGTCGGCACGCACGCATTGATATCCGACGGAGTGGAGTTTCAGCATCTCGGTCTGGTGATTACGGATGAACAGCACCGCTTTGGTGTCGCGCAACGTGCTCGTTTGGCAGAAAAGGGAGAGAATCCGCATCTGCTTGTTATGTCGGCGACCCCCATTCCGCGCACCTTGGCGTTGATCATTTACGGTGACCTTGACGTGTCGGTGTTGGATGAATTGCCGCCCGGTCGTCAGCCCATTGCCACCTTCGCGGTGGACAGCGGCAAACGCGCACGGGCATACGGATACGTGAAAAAGCATTTGGACGAAGGGCATCAGGCGTATGTCGTCTGTCCGCTGGTGGAAGAGGGAGAGGACGGCAGCGACCTTGCCGCTGCAACGGAATTGGTGGAAGAACTGCGCGGCGGTGTGCTGGCGGGGTATCGTGTCGCCTTGCTGCACGGACGTATGAAAGGTGCGGAGAAAGAGGCGGTGATGGCGGCGTTTTCCCAAGGTGAGGTGGATGTGTTGGTGTCCACTACTGTGATCGAAGTGGGGGTGGACGTTCCCAATGCGGTCATTATGGTGATCGAAAATGCCGATCGCTTTGGTCTGGCACAACTTCACCAGTTGCGCGGCCGCGTGGGGCGCGGCGAGTATGCTTCCACCTGCATTCTTATTTCGGACGCACAAAACGAGGAGGCGCGCCGCCGCTTGACGGTGATGTGCAAAACCACCGATGGATTCCGCATTGCGGATGAGGATCTGCAACTGCGCGGACCGGGTGATTTCTTCGGCAACCGTCAGCACGGTCTGCCGCAACTGAACATTGCCGACCTGATGAGCGATGCGGCCCTGTTGGGGGCGGCACGCAGTGCGGCGGAAGACCTGCTGCGCGAGGACCCGTTGTTGATTGATGAGGCACACCGTCTGCTGGCCGCGGCGGTGGAACGCCTGTTTCAGCGCGTTGGTGACGGCGGTATGAATTGAGAGAGCACGGAATCGACAGAGCAGCCCGCTTTTTGGAAAATGTTCCAAAAAGCGGGCTGCTTTTTTGGTGGTGTTTTTTGGCGGAAATCCATTGACTTTTTCACCCGACTGTGGTACATAGTAGGCAACCGAAGATGAAACGGAGGGGAATGGAAATGGCAATCAAAGAGATCGTGATTCAAGGCGTGCCGTTTGGGCGTGAGGACACACCCGACATTTTGCGTCAGGTGAAGGAAAGCGGTGTGACCGCGGTGCAGATATATACCTTCTGGCGGGATTTTGAGCCGCACGCCGAAGGCGTGTTTGAATGGGACTGTTTTGATGCTCAAGTGAAGCAGATTCAAGAAGCAGGGTTGCAGTGGGTACCGTTCTTGTTGCTCGGTCCGAAGTATGCCGCCCCCGATTGGTGGCTGAATGACCCGCGCCATAAAGGCCTTGTCTGCTTGGAACACGGCAAAGAAACGCCGATCGAGTCGATCTGGAACCCTGCTTTCCGTTTGCAGGTGTCCCGCGTGGTGAAAGCGTTTGCCGAACATTACGGCCCGTGGAACGTCATTCAATCGGTGCAACCCGGCATCTGCGGTGACTACGGTGAATCCATTATGCCGGTGCACGGTAATTGGGCGGGGGATTACCATACTCACGGCGGTTACTGGTGCGGCGACGAATACGCCGTCGCGGATTTCCGCCGTGCGATGAAAGCGCGGTACGGTACGGTGGAGGCACTGAATCGGGCGTGGCGTTCTCACTATGCGGATTTTGCGGAACTTGTGCCCTTCCGTCCGCACAAAACACCGTCCCGCACCGCACTGTTTGACGAGCTTCGGTGGTATAAAGATTCCATGACGGAATACGTGGATTTTTGGCTTTCGGAATGTCGTGCGGCCTTCCCCGACACACCGCTGTATATGTGCGTGGGCGGCAACGAAGAGCCCGAGCACGCCTCGGATTTTGCGGCACAGGCAAAGGTGTGCGCGAAGTACGGGGCCGGTCTGCGGCTGACTAACGAATGCAACCGTTTTTTCGAAAACTATTTTCTTACCGCCTACACCCACGCGGCGTGCGAACAATACGGTGCCTATCTGGGGTTGGAACCCGTTGGCGGGTTGACACCCGAGGGCGTGTGTGCCAGAATGTTCGGCTCGGCGGTGTACGGTAACCGTCAAATGATGTATTATTACGGCAACGTGTTTCAATCGCCCGATGAAAACGGCAGTATCTATAACGCGTGCAGTGAGAGTTTTATGAAATATCTGCCGCTTCTGCGGGAGGGGAAAACGGTGTGCGACGTCGCCTTTTTCTGGCCGAGTATGGTGGGTGCGCTCGGAAGCGGTATTCCCGACGGTATCCGCCCGCTCGCGACCTTCTTGCGCCGTTTCACCACCGTGATGCCGCTGAATGAACAGATGATAAAAGACGGCGGTCTTGACCGCTTTAAACTGCTCATTATGCCGCCCGCTGCGTTCACCGACCGTGAGACACTGCACGTTATTTGTGAGTACGTCAAGAACGGCGGTAACGTGTTGGCGGTGGGGCGCACGGCCGATCCGGAACTCGATCCCGTGGAAGAATACGACGCGTTGTTCGGCATTCTTCCCGACAGTGAAACGGGGGTCGGCGGCACGATGTTTAAGGTCCGAAGCGACCGTTTCCCGCGTTTTGCGGCGGAGGAAACGTATCGTTACGGCCACGGTATGTTTGGCCTGCACCCCGAGGCAACGGAACTCGCAGGCTGTGATTTTAACCCCCATAATTTGAGCGGTACCACCACCGCCGCAATGAGCAACGCGTTTATGCGGGAATACCCGTCGGGCGGTGCGGCAATCATGTATATGGGCCCGATGAATTTGGAATACGATCCGCAGTCGCAACGCGCCCATAAACCCGTGTTGGTGGCCCTGTTGCAAGACGTGCTGGAAGCGTATACCGATTCTGCGGAATTGAACACCCGTGCAGGTGAGCAGGCCCGCGGTTATATCGGTGACGAGGTGTATATCCTCTACGATAACGGCGATATTCAAAAGGCAGAATAACCGTAATAACCACCAAAAAGCAAAGCCGTTTTTTGGTGGTTATTTTTTGTCGTAATGCGTTGACATTTGCGGTTTGATATGGTAAACAAGAGAAGGAAAAGCCGACGAGAGGGTGAGCGAAAATGGCTATCAATGAAATCGTTATTCAGCACGTGCCGTTTGGGCGGGAGGATACCCCCGCGATTCTGCGGCAGGTGAAAGAAAGCGGTGCCACCGCGGTGCAACTTTACACATTTTGGAAAGACTTTGAACCGCACGGTGAGGGCGGTTTTGATTGGGAACATTTTGATGCCCAAGTAAAACAGATTCAAGAGGCGGGCTTGCAGTGGGTGCCGTTTTTGTTGATGGGGCCGAAGTACGCCGCACCCGATTGGTGGCTCAATGACCCGCGCCATAAAGGCCTTGTCTGTTTGGAACACGGCAAAGAGAGTCCTATTGAGTCGATTTGGAATCCCGCATTTCGCGAACAGGTCACCCGCGTGGTCAAGGCGTTTGCCGCGCATTACGGTCCGTGGGATGTCATTCAATCGGTGCAACCCGGTATCTGCGGGGATTACGGTGAAGCCATTATGCCCGTGCAGGGCAACTGGCCGGGGGATTACCACACGCATATGGGCTACTGGTGCGGCGACGAATATGCCGCGGCCCATTTCCGCCGCGCGATGAAAGAAAAGTTCGGCACGGTGGAGGCGATGAACGCGGCATGGCGCAGTCACTACGCGAGTTTTGAAGAGCTGACTCCGTTTTTGCCGCATCAAACGCCCTCGCGTACCGCTTTATTTGATGAACTGCGGTGGTATAAAGATGCGATGACGGAATTTGCCGATTTTTGGCTGGGCACCTGCCGCGCGGCCTTTCCCGACACCCCCGTTTATCTTTGCACGGGCGGCGTGGAAGAACCGCAGCACGCCTCGGATTTCGCGGCACAGGCAAAGGTCTGCGCGAAGCACGGGGCGGGTATTCGCTTGACCAACGAAAACAGCCATTTTTTTGACAATTACTTTTTTACCGCGCTCACCCATGCGGCGTGCGAGCAGTACGGCACCTACTTGGGTCTTGAGCCTGCAGGCTATATTACGGCGGAGGGCGTGTGTGCCAGAATGTTTGGCTCGGCGGTGTACGGCAACCGCCAGATGATGTATTATTACAGCAACATTTTCCGTGAAAGAACAGCGGTGGGTGAGGCGATCTACGATGAGCGCAGTGAGCGATTTATGCAGTATCTGCCGTTGCTGAGTGAACGCCGTTCCACATGTGACGCGGCGTTTTTCTGGCCGGGGTTGGTGGGTGCGCTCGGCGGCGGTATTCCCGACGGGATCCACCCGTTTGTCATTATGCTGCGCCGTATGACCTCGGTGAAGCCGATGAACGAGCAGATGATCGCCGACGGCGCATTGTCGAGTTGCCGATTGCTCATTATGCCGCCTGCGGCGTTTACCGACCGTGCCACACTGCACGCCGTTTGTGAATATGTAAAAGGCGGCGGCCACGTGCTGGCGCTCGGCCGCACGGCGGATATCGAACTGGAGCCTGTGACGGAATACGACGAACTGTTCGGTATTCTGCCGACGAGTGAGGTCGGCTTCGGCGGTGCATATTATCACGTGCGGGGTGACGAGCGTTTCCCGCGGCTTGCCAATGCACGCGGGTATACGCACAACCAAGGTGTGTTCGGCCTGCATCCCGATACGGTGGAATTGGTCGGGTGTGATTTTTGGGGGAACAACTACAGCGGTACCACCACCGCCGCGATGAGCAACGTGTTTATGCGGGAATACCCCTCGGGCGGTGCGGCGGTGATGTATATGGGTCCGCACCTGTTCGATTACAACCCGCAAAAACCGCTTGCAGAGCACCCGCTCCTTACTTCGCTGGTATTGGATATGTTGGAACGGTATACCGATTCGGCCGAACTGTGCACCCTGCCGGGCGAGCAGGCGCGCGGATACATCGGGGACGTACTGTATGCCCTGCGCGATGACGGAGAGATCACGAGAGTAGAATAACACGAAGCGCCTTGACCGTTTTGCGGTCAAGGCGCTTCATGCCATCGTCCGCAATATTGCCAAAGCGGAGTGATGGATCGCAGGTGTCGCTATCGCACGGCGTATCGTCATGCCTTGACAAGCGTTTCGTGATTTGATATACTTCAACATGTCGGAAACAAGCATTTTTGAGGAGGAAAACGTATGAAACGCGTAGTATCGTTTTTGCTGACAGCGGTATTGCTGCTGTCGCTGATTCCTGCGGGTGCGGTGGAGTTTGCTATCACCGCGAAGGCGGCGTCGAGTGGATATTATACCTACGAGATGACCGACGGCGCAGCCACCATCATCGCTGTAGACACCGCTATCAGCGGTGACGTGGTGATTCCCGATACGTTGGGGGGATATCCCGTAACGGCGATCGCGGCGAATGCGTTTGCCGACTGCACCGCGATGACCGCTGTGACTGTGCCCGCTTCTTTGAAATTGGTGGGTACCGATGCGTTCCTTAACTGCACGGGGCTCACGGCGGTGAACATCACCGACCTTGCGGCGTGGTGCGGCATTACCTTTGAAAGTTACACGGCGAACCCCGTGGGATGTGCACGCTCACTGCTTTTGAACGGGGAACCGTTGACCGAACTGGTGATTCCCGAAGGGGTGACCGACATCGGCTACGCCGCGTTCTATGCGTGCGGCGATCTTGTGTCGGTGGTGATTCCCGAGGGGGTAAAGACCATCGGTTACAGTGCGTTTTCGGAATGTGGCGCACTCGAGAGCGTGGATATCGCCGACAGTGTGGAACTGATCGACGGTGCGGCGTTTTATGAGTGTTACAAATTACAGGACGTGACCGGCGGCAGCGGTGTCAAGTCCATCGGTATCTATGCGTTTTACAGTTGCGGGGCGTTGAAGAACCTGATTCTGCCTTGGGGACTCACCGCTGTCGGTGAATATGCGTTCCGTAACGCGGGAGTGGTCCATATTGCCCTGTCTGATGCGGTAACGGAGATCGGCAAGGGTGCGTTCCAGGACTGTGCTTCGCTCAAAACCGTCACCCTCCCGAACGGGTTGCGTGCGATTGCGGATAAGACGTTCTACCGCTGTGCCGCGCTCGAATATGTGATACTGCCCGACAGCGTGCAAAGCATCGGTACGGACAGTTTCCGCGGTTGTGCGGCGCTGGCGATGATCGCTTTCGGCAACGGGCTTACAACCATCGGCAACAGTGCGCTGCGCGATTGTGCGGCACTTAAAACCGTGTCCATCCCCGTCAGCGTGACCGCCATCGGCGATTACGCGTTCCGCGGTTGCACGGCGCTCGAAGCGGTGGAGTACAATGCGGCGGCTTGCACCATGCCCGCGGCGGTTTACGCTGCGTTTAAGGATTGCACGGCGCTCACCGCACTGTATATCGGCCGTACGGTTACGGATATCGGAGCAAATGCATTTTACGGTATCGGCAATCTTAAAACGGTCTATCTTTCAAAGAACGTGACCGCTGTTGGCGATATGGCGTTCCAGAATTGTGCCGCTTTGACCGACGTGTATTACAGCGGTACCGAAGTCGACAGAAGTGATCTCGCGGTCGGTTTGAACAACGCGCCGCTTACCGAGGCCACGTGGCATTACGAAGTGTGCCGCCACACCGACATCGCTGTGGTCGGTCGTGTTGAACCCACCTGTACCGAAGCGGGTTACACGGGTGATACCGTGTGTGAGGATTGCGGTGAAACGGTGGCGACAGGCGAAGTGATTCCTATGGCCGACCACACCTATACCGATGATTTCGACGCTACCTGTAACGTCTGCGGATCTGAGCGGGAAGTTTTGGCGATCCTCGGCGACGTGGACGACAGCGGCCGCGTGGATTCCACCGATGCGCGCCTCACGTTGCAGTATGCGGTGCGGAAGATCGGCGGCGATGCGTTGATCTTGGCGGCCGCAGACGTGAACGGCAGCGGTTATGTGGATTCCACCGATGCGCGTATTATATTACAATATGCAGTGAGGAAGATCGACAAACTCCCTGCGGCGTAGCCTGCCACCGCCGACAAGCCGAAAAGCGCCGGAATTATACCGGTTTAGGCGTGTTCGGGTTTCACTGCTCACCCTAGGCTGGCGAGAGTCGAACTCTTTGCGCCTGCAAAAGAAAAAACAAAAGGATGGGGTAAGCGTTTCGGCGCTTACCCCATCCTTTTTACTCATTCATTTTTCACGGTTACATAACTGTTTTCGGGCGGTAAGCGGTCAAAAGACAGAACCACGGTCGTCCAATCGCCGCCTTCGGCAAGGGCTATCCACTCGTCCGTTTCGTGCAACACGGTGACCGCCTCGTAATCCACGTATTGCACGGTGGTGCCGTCTTGGGTGTGGGTGGTCACCTCCATAACGTAGCGGCCGTAGGTATCGGTATGTATCGCCTCGCGCGGTAACACACGGGTGTATAGTGTATCATTGACTATTGCCGCCGTGGGCGTTGTCACGGTGACTTGCGGTGTAAAGCGCGTATGCAGGGCGGTGTTGCCGAAAAATATCCACAAAACGGTTAGGCCTGCGGCGGCGCCCACTGCCACGGCGGTGCGGAATACCCTGCTTGCGCGTGTGCGGGGCACGGCCTCGTCCGCCGCACCGAAGCCCGCCGCGAAATAGCGTTGTCCAAACCCGAACAGCAACAGCGGCGGCACCATAAACAGCACGGCCACTGCAAACGCCACGCCGGTTTGCGAGCGGTCGATCTGTGATAAAAATATCGAAAGCGGGTAGGTGGAGGGGTCCTCCAACAGCACCAACGGCTGTTCGATCATATTCCAGTATTCCGCAAAGATCAGCATAGATACTGCCCACAGTGTGGGACGGCATTGCGGCAAACAGATACGGGTGAAAATACGTCGTTCATCGGCACCGTCCAACATGGCCGCTTCCACCTGCGCCAAAGGAATCTGCCGCATATGTCGCGAAAGCAGAAACACGGCAAACGGCGAGGCAATGCCGGACAGCACCACCGCCCACCGACTGCCGAGCAGACCGAGTGTATCGGCAACGAGGTAATGGGGCAGTAGGGTGACTTGATACGGCAACAGCATCAACAAAACGTATAGGAAATAGACTCCCGTGCGAAAACGGTTGCGACAGCGATATAAACTGTAGGCCGCCATCGAAGCCAGTGTCAGTTGTCCCAGCGTGATCGGCAGGGTGTACCATAGGGAATTGAAAAAACGCATGAGATAGTGCGGAGTTTGCAACAGGGAAGTGGTGTATTGTTCGGCGGTGGCATTTTGGGGATACAGGGCCAAGCGGTCGGCATCCGCCGCGTTGTCCGCCGTGCCGTAATGATACTCTATTTCCCGTTGCGGCATAAACGAGGCGGTTACGGTGAGCAGGGTGGGCAACAAAACGCCCACTGCCAGCAGGGAAAGCAGAACGGTAAGAGCGATCCGCCCTGCGGTGAGGGAAAGACGGCGTTTCATTCCTCCACCTCCCGACCGAACCGCTCCTCCAACCAAAGCAACAGCGCCAGCACCAGCGTGATGACCAGTGTCATAACCGCGGTGGCGGCGGAGAGCCGTTGGTAATCAAGAGTGCGGAACATATTGTTCATAAAGTGCTGTAACATATAGAGCCCCTCGCCGGGATAGTCGCCGGTGAGGAGGTATACCTCGCGGAAGATCTTGAAGGAATTGGCCAAAGTCAAAACGGTCACAAACAGCGCAGTGGGGATGAGATACCGCCATTGAATATACCAAAAGCGCCGCCACGCGCCCGCTCCGTCGATACGGGCCGCTTCTAACGGTGCGGTGGGAACATGGCTCAGTGCGGCGGAAAACAACAACACGTTGTAGCCGAGATTTTTCCACAAAAACAAGAGGACCACCACGGCACAGTCAAACCCTGTGGTACGCAACCACGCAACGGGCGGCAGTGAAAACAGGGAAAGCAGTTGATTCATTGCACCGCTTTGGTCAAACAGCAGTTGCCACACCAGCAGCACCGAAGCCGAGGGCACCATCAGCGGACTGAGCAGGATGCTGCGTAACCACCCGCGTGCCGGCAGACGGCAATGCAACGCCAAGGCGACAGGCAACGCCACTCCCACCGTGAGCGGCACGGCGATCGCGGAAAATCGCACGGTGTTTCGTGTTGCCAACCGAAATGCTTCGTTTTGCAATAGATCACGGTAATTTTGCAGGCCGACAAAGGCGAGGGAAAAATTGTTTTCCACTAAGGAGTGGTAGAGAATCACGAAAAATGGGAGAACAAAAAAGAGAAGAACGCCCAACAGACCGGGATACAGCAAGACATAAGCTTGCCATCGCTTTCGAAAACGGTTGCGTACGGTCATGGGATCCCCCCTTTTTTGTTATTGCTGCTCGTTTAAATATAACTGAACCCGTTCTTGTATACGTGCGGCGGCATCGGCGGCAGTGCATTTCCCCTTTAAGAAATACGTGGCTTCGTCTGCCAAAATGTCCGTGATCGCACGGTCGGTCTGTATCAACGGCTTGGCAGCGGCGATAATGGCGTAAAGGTGTTCGATGTTCTCCTCGGTCAATGCGCGCAACGGTGTACCTTCGAAGGTGGTCTTGGGTGTTCCGTCTTCGTTAACGAAGTTTTTCGCATCGCGGTAATAGGCCAGTTGCGCTTCAAGCGAGGCGCGGTCGGTGGGAATAGCGGGCTGTTCGATATCGCCTTCGGATAAGCCTAAACGGTTGGTCTTCAACGTTAGTTTTAAAAACTCCCACGCCGCTTTTTGTTTGTCACTGTTTGAGAAAATGCCCAGCGTGTCTGCAAATTCCAGCGTGTGCCCCGCGCCGTTTTCGGTGGGGTAACCCGTGAACTGCGTGTCGTCTGCAAGGTTGCAAAGAGCACGTTGATAGAACGAGAAGTTTCGCAGATAGTGCGGCATTAACAGAAACGTACCGTCCGCCAGCGTGGCGTAGTTAGCGGTGGGCCGTTCTTTGCCGAGTTGTGCCATCTTTTCGTCGGCACTTTCCAACGTCGCCATCGTTTCGAGATACGAGATGAACGTATCGGTGTCGAACCGTGCGGTGTTGCCCGTAATGAAATCGTGCGGGGCGATATCGGTGAGGTAGTTTAAGAACAATTCCTCTGACAGGTCCGTCATATCGGCATTGGGATGAGCGGCTTGCAGTGCGTGCCAAGCCGCGGCTGAAAGCGCGGTGTGTTCGCCGATTACGCGACGATCGCTGAGCATAGTGCGGATGCCAAAGGCGGAGGAGAGGGAATAGCGATGTCCATCGGTTTCACTCTTTTCCAAAATGCGCGGTACAAAGGTGTCGCGTGTAACCTCGCTGTCGGCATCCAGCAGGGGGTAGAGATCGAGCAGGGCGCCTTGTTTTGCCAAGGCGGCGGAAGAGAGATATTCGTTTAAATACAGTATGTCGAAATCGCCGCCGGCCAAGAGTTCGGTGTTCAGTTTGGTGACACCCGCGCCGCCGAGTTTAAAGGTGTTGGTATCGTCGTACCGTTGGTAATCATCTATATAAGCGGTGTAATCAAAGTGCGTGCGATTGAAGACGTTCGCCGCGGCTTGCACACCGTCGCCTACGAAGTATCCCGTGATCCGCAATACGGGAGCGGCTTCGGCAGCGGTACAGGGAGTGAGGGTGTATACACCGAGCGTTCCTTCTTCGTGTAACAGTATGCGGTATACGCCGTCGGTTAGGGTGATGTCACGCAACGTATCGTCGGTGAAGTTCACGCCCCACTGTGAAAAATCGATCAGCAAGTTCCCTTCGGTGCCGTAGAGCGTTTGTCCTGCAAGATACAAAAAATTCTCGTTGTCGCCGCCGCTGAAAAAACGGCCGTTGGGCAGGTCTTCGGCGAGGGTAAGCGGTGTCTCGGGGGTTACGGTACCCTTAGCAAAGGGATACAATGTGTTGGTTTCGGTGCTCAGCGCGGCTACGCGTCCGTCCCCAACGTGATGAGGACGGGGGTTGCCGTAATGTTTTCCAATATATGCCATTCACTGCTCTTACCCGTATCGGCGTTAAACAGTGCAACGGAAAAACGGTGATTCTCTTCACCGGCGTGTTCTGTTATCAGGTAAGCGGTGTTGTCTTCGGTAGCAAGCAGAATGTGACTGTACTGCGTGCCCAGCTCCTCGGTAAGATTCTATTCGCGGAGTGTGGCGCCGGTAGAAATGTCGGCAACACACAGCGAGTGGTGGCTAGGCGTGGTGCCGCCGTACATGAGGTCGCCCTCGGTGTAGCGAATTACCCACACGGTATCCTTGCCGCCCCGGCACACGACCACCGGTTCAGGATCGGTTCCGTATACGTAGGTTGCGGTATACAGTGCCCGTTCGGATTGGTTTGTCAAATCGAATTGGGAAAGCACGGCGGTCCAAGTGTTGTTGTCTTTCGTATGTTTATCAAAAACAGTGAGAGTGTCTTCTACAGTCAGCGCAGCGGCGGTCGATGCGGGGGCTTCGTGAGGGATGCTTACGAAACGGCGAGTGAATGCTGTTTTATCACCCACAGGATTTTCTTGTGGGTTCGGTGTAACGTTACACCCGCACAGACCGCACAACAGGGTGAGTACGGTGAAAAGCAAAACGATCTTTTTCATAAAATATACCTCCTTGCAATCAAGGTTTCATCCCCCATGAGTAGGCGTTGGTGAGTATGGCAAAAGCGCTTACGGTGTCGGAGGGCTGCGCGGGCCCCTGCGTATTTTCGGCAACAAAATCAAATCGCACGCCATACGGCTTGCCGTCTGCCCCCTCTAGCGAATAGGTCACATCGTACTTGTGAGTGTAGGTCGGCTCGCCGTACCGCTCGTAAAGTTCGCCACGCGTACAACCGATAGGAGTGCCTTTATACAAAGGATAATTACTGCTTTTTGTGTAGAACTGGTAGATCTCGCATTTATCTTCATACGCTACGGCATCCACCACAAAGTCCGAAAAGGTGTGAGAAATGTATCGGTCCGGCCATAAGCCGCCGGGGACGGACTCCTCAACACTTTCCGCTTCACCCAGCGCCGTGAGCAACGGTGTCGCATCGTCCCCCGGATACACCGTGACACCGGCCAGCGTGATAAAAAGATCAGCCGGCACCAAACGGCCGAGATCTTCGGCCGCCACGGTCGGTGCCGTGGTGGTTGCGGCCGTTGTGGGGTCGGTCGCCACGGTCGTTGCGGTGGTGATCATTGCGGTGGTCACGGCCGTGGGGGAGGGAGGTGTGTTCGGTGCCTTTTCACACCCGCAAAGACCGCACAGCAGGGCGAGTACGGTGAGAAGCAAAACGACTTTTTTCATAAAATATACCTCCCGTATAAAAATTTTTTGTTTCTTCTGACTATATTGTATAGTATACTTTGGTGTATGGCAAGTTACAATTTTGTAACCGAAAGGGGGGCAGCTGTTTCTCAGTCACCCCCGCGTGTGTGTTATTGCAGCGTAGCGTTTTTCATAATTAAGTTGGCATCGGTAGTGTTCACACAGCCATCGCTGTTAAAATCCGCAACGGCGGTGTTAATATCAACAGAGGTGCCGGTGGCGTATTGCAAGACCAACTGTGCATCGGTGGTGTCCACGATGCCGCTGCCGTCTACATCACCACGAAGAGCACCGCTGTACTTGAGATAGAAGAAGCCAGTGAGATAATAGGAACTTCTGCGGTCCAAGGCGCGCCCGTATGCGGTAATCGTTTTACGCTGTTCATAGAAGAATAGGTAAAAGAGTGAAAGGGGTCGCGGAGGGACTTTGTGCAGGTGCGGCAGGCAGAAAACGCGCGGTTGAAACACATACAAAAAACGTCCCGATGCGGCCTTTCGGTCACATCGGGACGTTTGTGTACGGTTTTTACACGCGTTTCACGCTGAGGGTCACGGTCTCGCCGTTGATATCCCATTCTTTGGTGTAGGCATCGGCGGGAACGCTGTCGCTTGCGAACAGCAGGGTAAGTGCATCCGACAGTACGGCGGCGCAGAGTTCATCCGCGGCGTTCGTGACGACGTCTGCCATCTCGCCCTCCGCTTTCGCGGTCACGGTGATGCGGTCGGTCACTTCAAAGCCTGCTTCCTTACGCATCGTCTGCAATTTGCTGATGAGTTCGCGCACGTGGCCTTCCGCGATCAATTCGGGGGTCAGCGCGGTGTCGAGCGCCACCGTCACACCGTTTTCGGTGAGGGTGAAGAACCCTTCTTTCTGTTCGGTTTCGATCAGCAGATCTTCGGGCGCCAGCACGATGTCCGCACCGTCGATGACGAGGGTGAGGTTGCCGTTGGCATCGAGTTCCGCTTTGGCGGCAGAGCCGTCGAGCACGGCCAGCGCTTCACGGATCGCACCGAGTTGTTTGCCGTACTTCGGGCCGAGGGTCTTCAGTTGCGGCTTGAAACGGTAGGACACGAAATCGGCCGTGTCGTTTGTGAATTCCACTTCTTTCAAGTTCAATTCGTCACGGATAATGCCGACACATTCGGCGTTCGGCTCGTGATCCGCCTGCACGTACATCTTGGCAAGCGGCTGACGGTTTTTGCGATTTCCGCCGTTGCGCGCGGCACGGCCGAGCACCACCACTTTCAGCACTTCGTCCATATCCGCTTCGAGCGCCTTGTCGATCAGCGCGGTATCCGCCACGGGGAAGTCGCACAGGTGCACGCTTTCGGGAGCGGTCGCATCGATCGAACAGACGAGGTTGCGGTAGATGTCTTCGGTCATAAACGGAATCATGGGAGCCGCCGTCTTGGCAATGGTGACCAAGGCGGTATACAGGGTCATATAGGCATCGATCTTATCCTGCTCCATACCCGCCGCCCAGAAACGTTCACGGCCGCGGCGCACGTACCAGTTGCTCATTTCGTCCACGAAATCCTGCAAGGCACGCGCCGCCTCGGGAATGCGGTAATTCGCCAAGTTGTCATCCACTGCCGCCACCGTGGTGTTCAAGCGGGAGAGCAACCAGCGATCCATCACGCCGAGTTTTTTTGCATCCAGCGTGTATTGGGTTGCATCGAAGTTGTCAATGTTCGCATACAGCACGAAGAACGCATAAGTGTTCCAAAGCGTGCCCATAAATTTGCGCTGACCTTCCACCACCGCTTTGTCGTGGAAACGGTTGGGCAGCCACGGTGCGGAGTTGATGTAGAAGTACCAACGGATAGCATCCGCACCAAAGGATTCCAGTGCATCGAACGGATCCACCGCATTGCCCTTGGATTTGGACATCTTCTGGCCGTTTTCGTCCTGCACGTGGCCGAGCACGATAACGTTTTTATACGGCGCTTTGTTGAAGATGAGGGTGGAGATGGCAAGCAAGGAATAGAACCAGCCGCGCGTTTGGTCCACCGCTTCGGAAATGAAGTCGGCAGGGAACTGCGCTTCAAACAATTCCTTGTTTTCGAACGGATAGTGATGCTGTGCAAACGGCATGGCGCCCGAGTCGAACCAGCAGTCGATCACCTCGGGGACGCGGTGCATTTCCTTGCCGCAGTGCGGGCAGGGGAAGGTCACGGCGTCGATGAAGGGGCGGTGCAGTTCGATATCCTCCGGACAATCGGGGGCGAGTTCACGCAACTCGGCAATGCTGCCCACCGAATGATAATGCCCGCATTCGCACTCCCAAATGTTCAAGGGTGTGCCCCAGTAACGGTTGCGGCTGATACCCCAATCCTGCACGTTTTCCAGCCAGTCGCCGAAACGGCCTTTGCCGATGCTTTCGGGAATCCAGTTAATGGTGTTGTTATTGTGGATCAAGTCTTCACGCACGGCGGTCATTTTGATGAACCACGAGTCGCGCGCGTAGTAGATCAAGGGGGTGTTGCAACGCCAACAGTGGGGATATTCGTGTTCGAACACGGGGGCATCCACCAACAGGCCGCGGGTCTCAAGATCCACCAAGATCGGGCGGTCGGCCTCCTTGCAGAAAGTGCCTGCCCACGGGGTCTCTTTGGTCATTTCACCTTTGCCGTCCACCAATTGCACGAACGGCAGGTCATAGTTACGGCCGACGTTGGCATCGTCCTCACCGAACGCGGGAGCGATGTGTACCACGCCGGTACCGTCGGTCAGCGTAACGTAGTTGTCACAGGTGACGTACCAGCACTTCTTGTTCGGGGTGACGAAATCGAACAGCGGTTCGTACTCTTTGTATTCCAGTGCTTTGCCGGGGA
>SVPM01000030.1 GCA_015065865.1 Oscillospiraceae bacterium
CTGTGATTATCCCTTGCACGTCGGCGTGACCGAAGCGGGGACCGAACGTATGGGTCTGCTCAAATCCGCCGCCGGTATCGGCAGTTTATTGCTTCACGGCATCGGCGATACCATTCGCGTGTCGCTCACCGCCGACCCCGTGAAAGAAGTGGCGGCAGGCAGGGATATTCTCTATGCATTGGGGCTTCGGCAAGATCGCCCGCGCTTGGTGTCTTGCCCCACCTGCGGGCGTACCGCTATCGACCTTATCGGTATCGCAAGCGCGGTGGAAGCGCGCCTTGACGCGGTAAAGAAGCCGATCACCGTGGCGGTGATGGGCTGTGTGGTGAACGGCCCCGGTGAAGCGCGTGAGGCGGATATCGGTCTTGCGGGCGGCAACGGCAAGGTGGCGTTGTTTAAAAAAGGTGAAGTGTTGCGTACCGTGCCCGAAACGGCGGCGGTCGAGGAATTGATGAAAGAGATCGAGAAGTTGTAAGGAGTTTGTGTTATGGGAGCGCCCTTGTTTGGCGAACTGTTTTTGCAGTATTTGAAAGACGTGCCGGTAAAACCGCCGCTTCGCGATGCCGCGGTGTTGGGGGTACGCGTACATAATGAACGGCACCAAGTAACGGTCACCGTCGCACTCAACGGTGCGGT
The DNA here is from genome assembly GCA_015065865.1 of Oscillospiraceae bacterium. Classification (GTDB taxonomy): domain Bacteria; phylum Bacillota; class Clostridia; order Oscillospirales; family Acutalibacteraceae; genus SIG588. The sequence goes on from SVPM01000030.1 coordinate 637, forward strand.
GGAGTATACGGATCTGCACGATACGGCTGAGTGGCTGTCGGGCGCATTGCATGCTGCCGTGGTGTTGATGCCGCAGTATGCTGCCGAGCAGTTGGGAGATGAAACGCTGTTCCCGTTGCTCACGGAACTGCTTCGTACCCGCCACACGATGGTGGGCGGCAGTTTTGACGGCGCCTCCTTCCGCTTGGAGGCAAACGAGTTTACGGTGGTCTTGCCGCGCGGCGGCCGCGAAATGCTGTGCGCTATGGGTGTGGATCGCCTGTTGGCAGAATTGATCGAAGAGGTGTTCGGCCGCCGTGTGACGGTGGTGTTGGAAGGTGCGGATGCACTGGATACCGATGACGATTATTACCGTGCACTGCGTGAGGAGGCCGATCGTGAGGCGACGGCCGCCGCCGCGGCACAGCGGGAGGAACAGCGCCAAAAGGCAATGAAGAAGGCGGCACAGCAGGATGTGGCGAACCCCATTCCGCTTGATCCTGCCGACCCGAACACCCCGCCGCGTGACGGTTTACCCGTGTGGTTGGAAACCGCCAATTATATGTTCGGAACGCCCTCCAACGTGAAACCGCAACCGATGTCGTCGCTGGAAGCAGACGGCAGTTTTGTAACGGTGTGGGGTGAAATTTTTAAAATTGATGCGCGTGAAAGCCGCGACGGCAGCAGCACGCGGTTCAATCTGTGCTTATCGGATAAGACCAATTCCATCACGGCGGTGTACCGTGCCGACCATCGGCGGGATAAGGACAAAAAGGCGTTGATGGAAGCACTCAAACCCGGTATGTGCGTGCTGATTTCGGGTGCTTACGATTACAACGAATTTGCCAAAGACAATCAAATTCGTATTCGTTCGCTCGCGATGTTGGCGAAGTATAAGAAGAAGGATAACGCGCCCGTGAAGCGTGTGGAACTGCACCTTCATACCAAAATGTCGCAGATGGATGCGGTGAGCGAGGCTTCTGCACTGGTCGAGCGGGCGGCCGAATGGGGACACCCCGCCGTGGCTATTACCGACCACGGTGTGGCACAGGCGTTCCCCGACGCCATGAACACGGCAGAAAAACTCGCCAAAAAAGGCGTGGAGATCAAGGTGCTGTATGGCAGTGAGGTGTATTACGTCAATGACCGTGCGGGCGCGGTGGAACCCGGTGTTACGGGAAATATCGGCGGTGACGTCATCGTGTTCGATTTGGAGACCACGGGACTCAGTGCCATTTCCGACCGCATTACCGAAATCGGTGCGGTGCGTCTGCACGACGGTGCGGTGAGCGATACCTTTAACACGTTGGTGAACCCCGAACGGCCGATCCCGCCGAAGATCACCGAACTGACCGGCATTACTGACGCTATGGTGGCGGGTGCGTTGAGTGAACGGGAAGCGTTGGAAGCGTTTTATGATTTCTGCGGTGATACCACCGTGTTGGTGGCACACAACGCAGGGTTTGATACGGCGTTTATTCGTCAGGCCGCCAAACGGCAGGATATAGGCTATCCTTTCGGGGCGATCGATACGGTGCCGCTCGCGCGTTCGCTCTATCCCGATTTGAAAAATCACAAATTGAACACGGTGGCGGAACACCTGCATTTGGGCGACTTTAACCACCACCGCGCGTGTGACGATGCCGCCGTGTTGGCAGAGATATTCCTTTGTATGTGCACCGATCTGCGCGACCTGCGCGGCGTGCATGCGTGGGAGAATGTCAACGAGAGTTTGGAGGATAAAAAGGCGGCACCTTACCACTTGATCCTGCTTGTAAAAAATCAAGTGGGTCTTAAAAATCTGTATAAACTCATTTCGTGGTCGCACACCAAGAACTTTTACCGCAAACCGCGCATTACCAAAACCAAACTGATGGAACACCGCGAAGGATTGATCCTCGGCAGTGCGTGCGAGGCGGGTGAGTTGTTTCACGCTGTTATGGCGGGTAAGCCGTGGGGCGAACTTTGTGAGATCGCGAAATTCCACGATTTCTTGGAGATCCAGCCCATCGGCAACAACGCCTTTATGCTCCGCAACGGCATGGTACAGACCGAAGAACAGTTGCGGGAATTCAACCGTACCGTCGTGCGGTTGGGTGAAAAACTGAATATACCCGTGTGCGCCACTTGTGACGTGCACTTTATGGATCCCGAAGACGAGGTGTACCGCCGCATTCTGCAGGCGGGACAAGGTTACGGCGATGCGGACGAGCAAGCACCGCTCTATTTCCGCAACACCGAAGAGATGCTGGCGGAATTTGCCTATCTGGGTGAAGAAAAGGCATACGAAGTGGTGGTGGAAAATCCCCGCCGTATTGCCGACAGCATCGAAGCGGTGCGCCCCATCCCGAAAGGAACCTTCTCGCCCCATATGGACGGTGCGGATGAGGAACTGCAGGCGATCTGCTGGAATCGCGCCAAAGAGATCTACGGCGACCCCCTGCCCGAGATCGTATCCGCCCGCTTAGACAGAGAACTTTCCTCGATCATCAAGCACGGTTTCTCGGTGTTGTATATGATCGCACAAAAACTGGTGAAGGATTCGGTGGATCACGGCTATTTGGTCGGTTCGCGTGGTTCGGTGGGTTCTTCGTTCGTGGCCAGTATGGCGGGCATTTCGGAAGTGAACCCACTCGCCCCGCACTACGTGTGCAAAAAGTGTAAGTATTCCGAATTTTTCACCCACGGTGAAGTCGGTTCGGGATTCGATCTGCCCGATAAGGTCTGCCCGCAGTGCGGTGAGCCGCTTGGGCGTGACGGTCACGAGATCCCGTTTGAGACCTTCCTTGGTTTTGACGGTGACAAAGCACCCGATATCGACTTGAATTTTGCGAGTGAATATCAATTCTACGCCCACCGCTATACCGAGAAATTGTTCGGTCTGGATCACGTGTTCAAGGCGGGCACCATCTCCACCGTGGCGGAAAAGACCGCTTACGGTTACGTGAAGAAGTATGCGGAAGAACGCGGTCTTATGTACACGCCGGCTGAGATCGAGCGTTTGGCGGCGGGATGCACGGGTATCAAGCGTACTACGGGTCAGCATCCCGGCGGTATGGTGGTCGTGCCGGATGAGTTTGACGTGGAGGATTTTTGCCCCATTCAGCATCCGGCGGATGACCCGAAATCCGAGATCTTGACCACTCACTTCGATTTCCATTCCATTCACGATACCATTTTGAAACTGGACAACCTCGGCCACGTGATTCCCACGACGTATAAGTATCTGGAGGAAAATACGGGTATTTCGGTGATGGACGTGCCGATGTCCGACCCTGCGGTGTATTCGCTGTTCACCTCCACCGAAGCGCTGGGTATTACGGCGGAGGAGTTGGGTGTGGAAAACGGAACCCTTTCGATCCCCGAAATGGGTACGGGTTTTGTGCGGCAGATGTTGCTTGAAACGCAACCCAAGAATTTTGCCGACTTGTTGCAGATATCGGGTCTGTCCCACGGCACCGACGTGTGGCTCGGCAACGCACAGGAACTTATCAAAGAGGGAACGTGTACCATTTCCAACGTTATCGGTACGCGTGACGGCATTATGACCTATCTGATGCACCGTGGTCTGGAACCCAAAATGGCGTTTAAGATCATGGAGATCGTGCGTAAAGGCAACGCGACCAAATTGCTCACCGAGGAGCATTTTGAAGCGATGAAAGCGCACAACGTGCCGCAGTGGTACGTGGATTCTTGCATGAAGATCAAGTATATGTTCCCGAAAGCGCACGCCGCCGCATACGTTATCGCGGCACTGCGCGTGGCGTGGTATAAGGTGTATCATCCCGCGGCATACTATGCGGCGTTCTTCACGGGACGCGGGGAAGATTTTGATGCCGAACCCGTGATGGGCGGTATTCGTGCGGTCAAAACGCTGATGGACAACATTCGTGCACGCGGCAAAGAGGCCAGCCAAAAGGAACAAGATCAGGCAGAAAGTTTGCATATCGTATATGAAGCGATGTTGCGCGGCGTGGAATTCTTGCCTGTGAATCTCTATAAATCGCACGCGCATAAATTTACGATGGAAGACGGAAAAGTGCGCCTGCCGTTCAGTGCGGTCAAAGGACTGGGCGGTGCGGCGGCAGAGGCGTTGATGAAAGCGCGGGAAGAAGGCGACTTCCTCTCGCAAGATGACGTGCAAGCCCGCGCGGGTGTTTCCAAAACCTTGATGGAAACCTTAAATCAAATGGGCGCCTTCGGCGACCTGCCCGCTTCGGCACAAATGAGTTTCTTTTAAGTAAGGCGTGGCACAAAAGTACAACAACCAAACAAACAAGGGTAAGCAATTGCTTGCCCTTGTTTGTTTAGTTTCTTGACTTTATATAAAAAGCCGAGTATAATAAAATAGTGTTTTTCACCTTGTATGAGAAAGGAAGAGTATAATGAAAAAGCTGTTCTCTCTTTTGTTGGTCGTTTGCTTTATGCTGTCGGCCGTGCCGTCCGTTGCCCTGCCGGTGCGTGCTGAGTCGGTGGGATATTACACCTATGAGATAAACGGCGGCGAAGCAACGATCACCGACGTTTCCAGCACCATTAGCGGTGACGTGGCGATTCCCGCCACCCTCGGCGGTTACCCCGTGACGAGCATTGAGAATTATGCGTTTGCACATTGCGACAGCCTTACGTCGGTGGAGATTCCCGACGGCGTGACGGGCATAGGAACGGAGGCTTTTGGCTATTGCACATCCCTCCAGTCGGTGACCATTAGCAACAATGTGACGAGCATTGAGTATTTGGCGTTTTGCTATTGCACCTCGCTCCAGTCGGTGACGATTCCCGACAGCGTGACGAGTATTGGGGAGGATGCGTTTTGGGGCACTGCCATTTATAACAGTCAAAGCGGCGTGGTATATGTTGACGGATGGGTGTGCGGTGTGAACGGCACCTGCCCCGCTTCGGTGGTACTCCCAGCAGGTACGAGAGGTATTGCCGATCAAGCGTTTTCCCATTGCACCTCGCTCACGTCGATAGTGATTCCCGACGGTGTGACGGGCATTGGGAAAAGTGCGTTTTCCCATTGCACCTCGCTCACGTCGGTCGAGATTCCCGACAATGTGACGAGTATTGAGTATTGGGCGTTTTGCTATTGCACCTCGCTCACATCGGTGACGATTTCCGACAGTGTGACGAGCATTGGGATGGAGGCGTTTTACGGTTGTGGCTCGCTCACGTCGGTGGAGATTCCCGATAGTGTGACGAGCATTGGGGAGTGGGCGTTTGAGGATTGCACCTCGCTCACGTCGGTCACGATTCCCGACAGTGTAACGAGGATTGAGGATGGGACGTTTCGCTATTGCGACTCGCTCCGGTCGATCACGATTCCCAACGGTGTGACGAGCATTGGGTGGGCGGCGTTTTCGGGTTGCACCGCGCTCACCGACGTGTATTACGGCGGCAGTGAAGCCGACCGTGCCGCCATGGGTATTGGCTATGACAACGACTCACTGAAAACCGCCACGTGGCATTACAATGTAAGCGGCTCCGCCGCCTTGCTCGGCGACGTGGACGGCAGCGGCCGTGTGGATTCCACCGATGCGCGGTTGACGTTGCAATACGCGGTGAGTAAGATCGAGGCTTCGGCACTGGATGTTACCGCCGCGGACGTGGACGGCAGCGGCGCGGTGAATTCCACCGATGCCCGTTTGATCCTGCAATACGCGGTGCAGAAGATCGCCGCCTTCCCCACGCAAGAATAACCGTGCTCTTTTAAAGGCGGGGCAAGCGTTGCTTGCCCCGCCTTTTCGGCGGTTTTGCCCGAGAGGCTGCTTTCGGGGAAATGCATACGCGCAGAGCGGCCCAACCGCATTGGTGGTTTTGACTGGATTTTTTTGCAATTTAACGCATTAAATTTATAAAATTTCCGTTGACAAATGCCGATGAACGGAGTATGATAGGTCGTAGATATAATCTAAAACTGGAGGTCTTTACTATGGCAAGAGTGTACAATTTTTCCGCGGGTCCTTCCGTGCTTCCCGAGGCTGTTCTGCAGCGTGCGGCGGCGGAGATGATGGACTACAACGGCAGCGGCCAGAGCGTGATGGAGATGTCTCACCGTTCCAAGGTGTACGAGGAGATCATCAACGGCTGTGAGGCCCTGCTTCGTGAGATCATGGGTATTCCCGACAACTACAAAGTGCTGTTCCTGCAGGGCGGCGCGTCTTCGCAGTTTGCGATGCTGCCGCTGAACTTGATGAACGGCAGCGGCAAGGCGGATTTCGTCATTACCGGTCAGTGGGCGAACAAGGCGTATCAGGAGGCATCGCGTTACGGCGAAGCGAACGTGATCGCCAGTTCCAAGGATAAGACGTTCTCCTACATTCCGAAGTTGGATCCCGCGACCTTCACCAAAGATGCGGACTATTTCCATATTTGTATGAACAACACCATCTACGGTACGGTGTATCATGAACTGCCCGATACGGGTGACGTGCCGCTGGTGGCGGATATTTCTTCCTGCATTCTCTCCGAGCCGATCGATGTGAGCCGTTTCGGCGTGCTGTATGCCGGTGCACAGAAGAACATGGCACCTGCCGGTATGACGGTGGTCATCATCCGTGAGGACTTGATCGGCAAAGCGCGCGACATCACGCCCACCATGTTCAACTATCAGATCCACGCGGACAACGGTTCGATGTATAACACCCCCCCGTGCTACACCATCTACGTGGCGAAGTTGGTGCTTGAGTGGCTGAAGAACGAGATCGGCGGTCTTGAGAATATGAAAGCCATCAACGAGAAGAAGGCGGGCATTTTGTACGACTTCCTCGATAACAGCAAGATGTTCCGCGGCACCGTCGTGCCGGAGGACCGTTCGCTGATGAACGTGCCGTTCGTGACGGGTAACGACGAACTGGATGCCGCGTTCGTAAAGGAAGCGGCTGCCGCAGGTTTCGTCAACCTGAAGGGTCACCGTTCGGTGGGCGGCATGCGTGCATCCATTTACAACGCAATGCCGGTTGAAGGCGTGGAAAAACTGGTTGCCTTCATGAAGGCGTTTGAAGAGGCTCATTCCTAAGGAGGATCTGACTATGAATATTTGTACTTTGAATAAGATCGCGGCTTGCGGCACCGACCGCTTGGGCGCGAACTATACTTTGACCGAAGATATCGCGGGTGCGGCCGGCGTTATGGTGCGCTCCGCTGCTATGCACGATATGGAATTGCCCACCGAACTGTTGGCGATCGCCCGTGCCGGTGCGGGTGTGAACAACATCCCCGTGGACAAATGCAGTGAGACCGGTATCGTGGTGTTCAACACCCCCGGCGCGAATGCGAACGCGGTGAAAGAATTGGTGCTTGCCGGTTTGTTCCTGTCCTGCCGTAAGGTGCTGGACGGTATCGCTTGGGCAAAGACGCTGAAGGGCGAAGGTTCTGCCGTGCCGAAACTGGTGGAAAAAGGTAAGGGCGCGTTTGTCGGCCCCGAACTCGCGGGTAAGAAACTCGGCGTTATCGGTCTGGGTGCTATCGGTATTCTGGTCGCGAATGCGGCACAGGCGTTGGGTATGGAAGTGTATGGCTTTGACCCGTTTATGTCGGTCGATGCCGCGTGGAAACTGTCCCGTTCGGTCAAGCATGCTGCCAGCCGTGAGGAGATCTATCAGAACTGTGATTTTATCACCGTGCACGTGCCGCTGAATGACGATACCCGCGGTATGCTGAACAAGGATACTTTCGCACAGATGCCCGACGGCGTGCGTATTATGAACTTCTCCCGTGCCGAGCTCGTCAACATCGACGATATGAAGGCGGCGCTGGAAAGCGGTAAGGTCGCCCGCTACGTGGTGGACTTCCCGACCGAAGATGCGCTGGACGTGGAAGGCATTATTGCGATCCCGCACCTCGGTGCTTCCACCCCCGAAAGCGAAGACAACTGCGCTGTGATGGCGGCGGACGAATTGAAGGCGTATCTGGAAGACGGCAATATCGTAAATTCGGTCAACTATCCCACCGTGAACGTGCCGCGCAGCGCGGCGCATCGTCTGTGCGTGTTGCACCGCAACGTGCCGAGCATTCTGACGCAGGTATCGGCGGAAGTGTCGGGGGAAGGCATCAACATCGATTCGATGGCCAACCGTTCGCGCAAGGACTTTGCGTACACGATCCTCGATATTCCTACCACGCCCTCGGCGGATGCGATCGCGAAGATCAAAGCGATCGACGGCGTGATCCGCGTGCGTTGCATCTAAATACCAAAGGCAAAGCACCCCGAATTTTCGGGGTGCTTTTTTGTCGTATGCCGTTGCATTTCGCGGAGGAATGTGATAGAATAAAAACGTTATGGCTATGTATAAAGAGAGGTTTACGGAATGAAACTTTCACGGTATGTCGGTGATAAAGCGTTTTACCGCCGTGTATTGGCGGTGGCGGTGCCGATCATGTTGCAAAACGGCATTACCAATTTTGTAAATATGCTCGACAATTTGATGGTCGGGCGCGTCGGCACGTTGGAAATGACGGGTGTTGCGGTGGCGAACCAGTTGTTTTTTGTGTTTATGTTGTGTATGTTCGGTGCGGTGTCGGGCGCAGGTATCTTCGGCGCACAGTTTTACGGCAAGGGCGATCACGAGGGGTTGCGCCACAGTTTTCGTTTCAAACTGCTGTTATGTGCGGCGCTGACGGCTTTGTGCGCGGCGGTGTTTTGGTTCGGCGGTGAGTGGCTGATCAGCCAGTTCCTGCAAGGCGAAGGGGCGGCGGAGGATGCGGCCGCATCGCTCGGATATGCGCGAAATTATCTGCGTATTATGATGATCAGTATGATTCCCAACGCGTTGATCCAGATATATGCCAGCACGTTGCGTGAAACGGGCGAAACACTTTTGTCGATGAAAGCCGGTATCATAGCGGTCGTTGTGAATTTAGTGCTGAACGCCGTGTTGATCTTCGGGTATTGCGGATTCCCGCGGCTGGGTGTTGCAGGTGCGGCGATCGCGACGGTGGTGGCACGTTTTGTGGAAATGTTCATCGTGATGATCTGGACACACGCGCACAAGCGTGAGAATCCCTTTATCATAGGTGCTTACCGTTCGATGTACATTCCGCTTCGTTTGGTTAAAGATATGACGGTCAAGGGTGCGCCGTTGTTGCTCAATGAAACACTGTGGTCGCTCGGAATTACGATGCTCAACCGTTGCTATTCGGTACGCAGTTTGGACGTGGTGGCGGCCACCAACATTTCGCAGACTTTCTGGAACGTGTTTTCGGTCACCTTTATGTCCATCGGCACTTCCATCGGTATCATCGTGGGTCAGTTGCTCGGTGCACAGAAATTCCACGAGGTGCGGAGTACTACGCGTAAGTTGATCGCGTTTTCGATGGTGGTCAGCACGGTGATGGCGGGAATATACATCCTGTGTTCGGGTTGGATCCCCTTGCTGTATAACACCACCGACACGGTGCGGACACTGGCACGCGGCGTTATCATCATCAGCGCGCTGTATATGCCGTTGGATTCTTTCGTGCACGCGACCTACTTCTCGTTGCGGTCGGGCGGTAAAACGGGTATTACCTTTATCTTCGATTGCGGATTCGTCTGGTTGGTCCAAGTGCCGTTGGCGTTCGTGCTTTCGCAGTATACGGCAATGCCGTTCCTCCTGCTGTATGCTTGCTGTCAAGCGGCTGCGCTTATAAAGTGCACGTTGGGGTATATTTTCCTAAAGCAGGGCAAATGGATACGCTGTGTTGTCAGCGACGAATAAAAACAGGGCTTTCGGTCACACCGAAAGCCCTGTTTTTGCATATACTATCGTAGGGTGTGCAGAATGGGCATAATACCGCCCGACACGATATCCACGGTTGCGTATTGTTTGTTATAGCCGAGCGAACCGGGGTTTATGAGATACACGCCGTCTTCGTACAGCGATAACGGCTGATGGGTGTGGCCGAACAGTGCGATATCGGCACGGCGTTCGCGTGCGGCGTAATCTATGCGTGAAAGGGTGAATTTGACCGACCACAAATGCCCGTGGGTGAAAAAGATGCGTTTACCGCCCACCGTTTCTTCACGGTTGCCGAGCAGGTCGCAGAATTCGGAGTCGCAGTTGCCACGCACACCGTAAAAGGTGCGGTCGGGGTTGGCGGCGGCAACCTGTTCCAACTCGCGCGCTCCGTCGCCCAGATGAAACACGAGGTGCGCTTCGGGTTGTGCCCACAGCGCGTTCTGCAGAGCATAACCGTCGCCGTGTGTATCCGAAACTACCAAAATACGCATAAAATCGCCTCCTGCTACATAGTATATCACAACGTTGATCGTTTGAAAAGAGGAGTTTTTATGGCTGATAACAAGTTGAATCAAGAGCAGTTGTACGCCCTGTTGCAATACGCTGCCCGCAAACTCGGTACCACACCGGCACAAATGGCGCAAGCGTTGTCGGGCGGCGGTGTGGAGAATCTGGCAACACAGCTTTCGCCCGAAAACGCTGCAAAATTGCGCGCCATGATGGGGGATACCGCCCGTGCACAGCAGTTGTTGGAATCGCCTCAGGCACAAGCCTTGATACAAAAAATTCTGCAAAAATAAACGGCGGGGTGACGGTGTGGATAAGGAACTGAACGACCTGTTTGCTCAACTGATGAGCAATCCCGACACGGTGGAAAAGTTGGGAGGAATGCTCACGTCGCTTACTGCCGCACCGCCGCCCGCTGCCGAAAAGGCGGGACAGGGAGATATGCTCGGCCGTTTGTTACCGTTACTGCAAGGGGTAACGAGCGGCGACGACCGTGAGATCACCCTGCTTCGCGCATTGCGTCCGTATTTGCACAACGGACGAGAAAAGCGGGTGGATGAAGCGATCGAGATGCTACGACTGGCGAAGTTGCTGCCGCTGTTAACGGAAAAGCGGGGAGAGGTGTCGCATGGTGAATGAGAGTATGCTGATGCAAGAGGAAATACGGCAAAAGCAACGGGAGGCGGAAGAACGCGTGCGCCGTATGCGGGAAGAAAACCGCCGTTTGGCGCAGAAGATGGGGGAGGCGGACGTTGTCCCTTGTGCACCGCCGACGTTACACGAAAGCGGACGTTTTTTACCGCTCTTGTTGGCGCTGGTGGTCTTAAAAGAGGGCGGCCCCATACCATTGGTGCTGGCACTGATGTATTTGTCGTTATGAGGTGACTCCGAAGGGGTCACCTTTCTTATTTCCTTGACAGCCGCGGCCTTTTTATGGTACTATTTATACTGGATAAAGAGGTGTAGATATGGCAGGTGTATTGACGTTGGTGGGTACGCCCATCGGCAATCTTTCGGATTTTTCGCCGCGAGCGATCGAGGCGCTCCGGACGTGTGATTTTATTGCGGCGGAGGATACCCGCGTGACGATGAAATTGCTCACGCATTTCGGCATCAAAAAGCCGCTGGTGAGTTATCACGAACATAACAAACGCGCCAGCGGACAAGCTTTGTGTGACCGCTTGGAAGCGGGGGAAAACGGGGTGCTCGTATCGGATGCGGGTATGCCCGCTATTTCCGACCCCGGCGAGGATCTGGTGGCGTTGTGTTGCGAGCGGGGCATCACGGTGACGGCCGTGCCCGGCCCGACCGCTATGGCGACCGCGCTGGCACTTTCGGGACTCCCCGTGGGGCGGTTTACCTTTGAGGGCTTTTTGTCCACCGCCAACCGCAGTCGCCGCGAACATTTGGAAAGCATCAAGAACGAACGGCGCACCATGGTGTTTTATGAAGCGCCGCACAAGCTGATCTATACTTTGCAGGATCTTTTGGACGCGTTGGGAGACCGTCGCTTGGCACTGGCGCGCGAACTCACCAAACTGCACGAGGAGGTGCGCCGCACCACATTGGCACAGGCGGTGGCATGGTACGGCGAGCATCCGCCGCGCGGTGAATTCGTGCTGGTGGTGGAGGGCGCCCCCGAAGCAGTGACAGAAGAGGTATCCGCCGAAGATGCAGTGGCACTGGCACGCCGCTATGTGGCAGAGGGGCTCTCTGCCTCCGAAGCCGCCAAACGCGCGGCCGCCGAAAGCGGACGGCGCAAAGGCGAGATCTATAAGCAACTGACAACGGAGGGGTAAACAATGGCATCTATTGAAACAATGGCATCTATTGAAACGATGGCTTCTTGGGAAACGTTGTGGCATTTAGAAACGTTTGGCGGTGTTAGGACGCTGATTTTGTTGGCGTTGGCCGCTCTCATCGCGTGGTATCTTCGCCGCCTTTCCAAGAGGGAAAGAGGGGAAGTTTCCTCTTTGAAACTGACGGCAAACGATTTGTCTGCCACCCCCGACGAGGAGTTGGTGAACACGGTGATTCGCGATCTGCTCGATTCTTGCGAGCGGACACGGCAAGGCGGACTTTTCCCGTGGTCGGCACCCGATATGTACCGTATGGTCGCCAACTGGTCCAACCCGCAGGTGAATGTTTATGCCGTGTGGGTGGCGGTGAAAGAGTCGGAAAACGGCGGTATTGCCGGTATGAAAGCATCGCCGTCGGGCGCGTTTTTCGATCTGGCGGCCGATGGGTTTGCACAGATCGGCGCCGCCGCGTGTGAAGCGGCCTTCCGCGCCGAGGACGAGGAAGGGTTTGCCGCCGCTGTGGCAGCGGAAAAGCCCCTTGCCTTGTGTGTTGAGTATATTCGCGATAATGCCGATGCTTTTGCGAGTGAATGAGCCGACGAGGGGACGGCGCAGGGTGGACATAACATGGAAAACGTGATATACTGTCATTTATACGTAAATCGAATAAGGAGGATTCCCTTATGGATAAATTGCTGAAATTGTTGGATACCAACGCACGACTCACCACCGCACAGATGGCGGCGATGTTGAATACAACGGTGGAAGACGTCGAGGCCAAGATGGCGAAATTGGAACAGGACGGTGTGGTGCGTGCATACAAAGCACTCATCGACTGGGAACGCACCAACCGCGAGTACGTCACGGCGGTGATCGAACTGCGCGTCACCCCCAAGCGTGATTACGGATTTGAAGGTATCGCCGAAACGGTGATGCGGTTTGATGAAGTGGAAAGCGTGTATTTGATGTCGGGCGGGTATGATCTGCTTGTGACGGTGACCGGCCGCACCTTCAAAGAAGTGTCGATGTTTGTGGCGAAGCGGTTGTCCACGTTGGATTCGGTCATTTCCACCGCCACCCATTTTGTGCTGCGCCGTTATAAGGAAAGCGGTGTGATGTTCCTTGGCGAACAGAAGGATGAGAGAGGGGTTTTCTGACCCATGGATTACAGTAAGGTTTTGAATACGACGTTGGCATCCTTGCCGCCGTCGGGTATTCGCCGCTTTTTCGACATTGCAAACGAAGTGAAGGCGGACGATATGATCTCCCTTTCCATCGGCGAACCGGATTTTGCCACGCCGTGGCATATCCGCGAAAAGGGTATTGCTTCGCTGGAACAGGGTAAGACGTGGTACAGCGCCAATGCGGGTCTGCTTGAACTGCGTGAAGCCATTGCGCGCCGCATTGCACGGCACACGGCGGTGGAATTTGATCCGCGCAGTGAAGTGGTGGTCACGGTGGGCGGCAGTGAAGCGCTGGATATCGGTATTCGCGCACTGGTGAACACGGGGGATGAGGTGTTGATACCGTCCCCGAGTTTTGTGTGTTATGCGCCGTTGGTGTCGATGGCGGGCGGTGTGCCCGTTTCGATCGTGACCAAAGCGGAAAACGGGTTTCGTCTGACGGCAGAGGAGTTGCGCGAGGCGATCACTCCGCGCACCAAACTGCTTATTCTGCCGTTCCCCAACAATCCCACCGGCGCGGTGATGCGCCGTGAACATCTGGAGGCGATCGCCGCGGTGTTGCGGGATACCGACATTATGGTGATCTCGGATGAGATCTACGGGGCGCTGACTTACGGGAATGCGCCGCACGTGAGCGCGGTGCAGATCGACGGACTGCGTGAACGCACCTTGTTGGTGGACGGTTTTTCCAAAGCCTATGCCATGACGGGTTGGCGACTCGGTTACATTTGCGGGCCGGAACCTGTGATGAAACAGGTGGTAAAACTGCATCAATACGCCATTATGTGTGCACCCACTACCGCACAGCACGCGGCGATAGAGGCGATGGAACACGGCGATGAGGATATTGCCTATATGCGTGGGGAATACGATGCACGCCGCCGACTGATCTTGCAGGAATTGAACGATATGGGGTTGACGTGTTTTGAACCGGAGGGTGCGTTTTACGTCTTCCCGTCCATTCAGGCGACGGGGCTTTCCTCGGAGGAGTTCTGCGAGCAGTTGTTGCTGCGTCACCACGTGGCGATCGTGCCGGGCACCGCATTCGGTGACGGCGGCGAGGGCTTTGCCCGTATTTCGTATTGTTATTCGGTGAACCACATTATGGAAGCAATGAAGCGGATCCGCCGCTTTTTGCAGGAACTGAAAGAGGAAACACGATGACGGTGACGGTATCGGCCCCTGCCAAACTGAACCTGACACTGGACGTATTGGGTGTGCGGGCAGACGGCTATCACGAAATGAAAAGTGTGATGCAGGCAGTGGATCTGTGCGACACGGTGACGTTGACCGACACGCCGTGCGGTATTACGCTGGCTATCACGGGCAGTGATCTGGTGCCGGATGAACGCAACACGGCCTACAAAGCTGCCGCACAGTTTTTACGGTATATCCACCGTGAGGATCGCGGTGTACATATTACGCTTCACAAGCGGATCCCGATGCAGGCGGGAATGGCGGGCGGTTCCGCCGATGCGGCCGCAGTGTTGGTGGGAATGAACGCGCTGACCGGTGCCGAACTGCCGCTTCAAACGCTGTGTGAGATCGGCGCTTTGGTGGGGGCGGACGTGCCGTTTTGTGTGGCAGGCGGTGCCGCGGTGGCAAGCGGGATCGGTACGACCTTGCAGGCGGTAACGCCGCTTGTAAACGGCTATATCGTGGCGGCAAAGCCCGCGGTAAGCGTATCCACCGCAGAAGCGTACCGCGCGATCGACAGTGCGGTAGGACTGCCGACTCCCGACCACGACGGTATGTGTGCCGCTATGGCGGCGGGGGATCTTTGCCGCGTGGGCGCCCTGCTTTGCAATGTGTTTGAGAATGCGTTGGCGTTGCCGGCGGTGTCGGAACTTTTGGACGAGATGCGTGCGTTTTCGCCGTGCGGTTGCCGTATGACCGGCAGTGGATCGGTGGCATTTGCGTTGTTTGCCGAAGAAGCGGCGGCGACACGTTGTGCAGAGGTGTTGCGTGAAAACTATAACGAAGTATATATTTGCCGTCCGATTGCGGGCGGTGCGGAGGTGACGATATGATCTATCGCAAGTTCGGTAACACAGGTGAAACTATTTCGGCGATCGGGTTCGGTTGCATGCGGCTTCCCGAGATCGAGCGGGACGGCGTGTGGTCGATGGATCAAGAAAAGATCAACGAGATGTTGGCGTATGCCTATGAGCACGGAGTGAACTACTTTGATACGGCGCCGTTTTACTGTCACAGCAACAGCGAAGCGGCGGTAGGCGAAGGAGTTAAGCCTTTCCGCGACAAGGTGCTGATCAGCACCAAACTGCCGTCTGACCGTGTGAAGAAAACGGAGGATATGTGGGAGTATCTGGAGCAAAGTCTTACCCGTTTGCAGACCGATCGTATTGATTTTTATCATGTATGGTCCACCAACTGGCAGGAGTTTTCCGAACACGTGGTGAAAGACGGCATTTTGAAAGAGTTGCAAAAAGCCAAAGAGCAGGGGATGGTACGCCATCTGTGTTTCTCTTTCCACGATAAACACGAAAACATCCGCCGTATTATCGAACTCGCCGAATCGGAGGGTGTGCCGATGGAGTCGATGTTGGTACAGTACAATATGCTTGATCGCGGTGTGGAGGATATGTTGGCGTATGCTCACGGCGAAAAAGGACTCGGCACGGTGGCGATGGGCCCCGTGGGCGGCGGCCGCCTTGCGGCACGCACCAAGTTCACCGATGCACTGGCAGGGGACACGGGGCTGACGTCGTATGAACTGGCGTTCCGTTTTGTGCTGGGGAATCCGCATATGTGCTGTGCGCTGTCGGGTATGCAAAACTTGGATATGGTGAAGCAGAATTGCGCGATCGCAGAAAGCGAACGTCCGCTGTCTGAAGCGGAGTGGCACACACTTGGTGAATCGGTGGAAAAACTGCGTCGGTTCAGCGAACTGTATTGCACGGGTTGCGGCTATTGCCAGCCCTGTCCCGTGGGGATCAACATTCCCTATATCTTCGATCAGTACACCCATCACAACGTGTACGGCTTGTCCGAGAATGCGAAGAACGGGTACAAACACTATTTGGAAAAAGATAACGGTAAAACGTTCGCGGATTGTGTGGGTTGCGGTAAGTGCGAAGCGGCGTGCCCGCAGAAACTGCCGATTCGCGAAAAGCTGAAAACGGTAGACAAGGTCTTGCGAGCTTTGTGGGAAGATTGATTAGAATAATGAAAAACCGTCCAAACTGTGTGTGAACATAGAAAGGACGGTTTTTTATTATGCGGATGTTTCTAAAATCGTTGGCGCTGGGGACGGTTGCGGCGATGATGCTCTCGTTTTGCCATTTTTACGCTCTATGCGGTGATATTCGCGAAGGGGTGGTGCGCCTGCACGTGTTGGCGCATGACGACACGAAAGAAGAACAGGATATGAAACTTGCCGTGCGGGATGCGGTGCTTGTCGCCGCCGACGGATTGTTGGATGGTGTGGAGGACACCGAACAAGCACTCGCGGCGGTAACGGCGGCATTGCCGCGCTTGGAGCGTGCGGCGAACATTTGCTTGCGTGAAAGGGGAAGTTCCCACACCGCCGCCGTGACGTTGCAACCTACCTATTTTACCACCCGTACCTACGATGCGGGAACACTGCCCGCAGGATGGTATAACGCACTGCGCGTGGTCATTGGTGACGGCGCGGGGCGCAACTGGTGGTGTGTGGTATTTCCGCCGCTGTGCGTATCCTCGGCGGTGAAGCCGACCCGCTTGGAGGACGTATTGGATGAGGAGGCGTGTGACGTGGTGGAAAACGCCCCGCGCTATGAAGTGCGTTTTAAAATGGTGGAATGGGTCTCGGGCTGGTTTGGCAGATAAACAACGGGCAAGTGAAGTTCGTTTTGCAAGTGTTTGGGGCAAAATTAACTTCACTTTTGCCGCTCAGGCAAATACTTCACTGTAATTTATTACCACACTTCACTTCAAACCTCGGGTTTGAAACTTCACAAAAAGAGACCACCCGAAGAGGAGTTTTTTCATTCTTCTTCGGGTGGTTTTGTCTGATATCGTAACAAGCAGGGAATTTGTACGGCAATTTCCCCTTACTTTGTGGAAACACTTCCTTATGGAAGGTGCTCCTATTGCCGTGCCCGTTGTTTTTGCCTTATCACTCGTTGATGTCGTCCAGACAGATGCCGCCGACAGGACGGATTCGCAGTACATGGCAGCAACCGACACCGAACACCGTTTCCATCGCTTTGCGAAAAGCGGGGAGGGAGGTTTTGGGAAGGAGCGCTTGCACCGTGCCGGCAAAACCACCGCCGTGCACGCGCACTGCGCCGCTTTCTCCCAACACTTGTTCTCCCACACAGATGCCAAGGGAAAGGCCTTGACAGTCCACCGCTTTGTTGGAATACAGATTCTGCAAAAAGCGGAAAGAGGAGTTGCCCGAGGCGCGCATCATACGCTCATATCCCGCAATATCGCCGTTTTCCAATGCCTTTGCCATATCATCGGCACGCCGATCCTCCGCGAAAAAGTGGAAAGCACGGAGCAGGGCGCGATCGCCGCACGTTTGGCGTAAAGCGGCGGACCTTGCCAGAACCGCGTCATAGGTGGTTTCGCGCAAAAAACCTACCCCCATCTCTCGGGAGATTGCTTTCATCTCCGCTGTGACAGCGGCATAGTCGTCTGTGAGGTCAGCGTGGTTGCCGCCGGTGTTGACTACACACAGCACGCGGTCGTATTGGCCGAAATCAATATCGATCCGACGAATGACGGGGTGAGCGGGGTCGGCGAAATCCATCGCGACGGCACCGCCGACGGCGGAGGTCATTTGGTCAAGCACGCCGCAGGGCTTGCCGAAATACACATTTTCGGCGTACTGTGCCGCGAGCGCTAACTCCACGGGGGTGAAGCGGTTTTGGTTGAACAATGCGTTGAGGATGGTGCCGATAAGCACTTCATACGCCGCCGAAGAGGATAACCCCGACCCTTCGGGCACTTCGGAGGTGATATACGCGTCAAAACCCCCGAGTGTGCCGCCCAACTCATTCAGTCGTGCGGCGGTGCCGCGGATCAAGGCGGCGGAGGTGCCGGTTTCGTCATCGCGGGCGGCAAGGTCGGTGATGTCCAGCGTGAGGGGAGCATACCCTTCGGAGTGTACGCGCACCGTGCTGTCTTTGCGCGGGGCGACGACGGCGATGGTGTCGAGCTGCACACCCGCCGCCAATACGCGACCGTGGTTATGATCGGTATGGTTGCCCGAAAGTTCGGTGCGGCCCGAGGCGGAACAAAGGCGGATATCCTTGCTTTCGCCAAACAGGCGGAAAAATTCTTCCGTCGCACTGAGCCAACGGATACGGGCGGATTCCAACGCTTCCGCACCGTAGAGAGTGGTGAGAGCGGTATCATAACCGCCGTTTTTTAAGTGCTCATATATATTCATTGGTATCCACCTTTCGATTCGTTGCAGTTTAACGGCTTACTTTAAGATTTCGGTGTAGCGGGCGTAGGCACGGGCTACCGCCGTATCCCACGACAGATAGAGAGAACGGCCGGCTTCTTGTCCTACCGCCGCCAAATGGTCGCGGCTGTTGCAGGCGTTTACGATCACTTCGGCACACGAGGCGGCGTTTTCTTCCGCCAAAAAGCCGGACACATCGTGCACGGCGCCTTCCGCAGGGCAGGAATCCCGCACCAAAAGGGCGGGACATTCGCACGCTGCCGCCTCTTTCACCACGATGCCCGAGGTGTCGTAGGTGGAGGGGAAGAGGAACATATCGGCGAGGCTGTAGAAAACGCGCAGATATTCACGGTCGTAGATCGGGCCCGTGAAGATGACTTCGTTGCCTAAATTCAGCGTGGCGGCATATTTTTGAATATCTACGGCATCCAAACCGCTGCCGATCATAAAGCAACGGAAGGGCAACCCCTTTTCCTTGGCGATCTTCAACGAATCTAAGATCAGACGGGTGTTTTTATACCACATCATTCGTCCGACAAACAGAAAAATGAAGGTGTCTTCGGGCAGGTTATACGCTTCCCGCAACTGGGCGACTTTGTTGGCATCCGCTTGACCGAAAGCAAAATCGGTGCCGTTTTCCATTACGTGAAAGTCCCCTTCGTATCCGATGGCGCGCAACGAATCGCCGCATTTTCGGGTGACCGTCCACACTTCATCCGCCGCTTTGACATTGTTCAGCAAAAACTCCATCGCCACTTTGCGAAATACACTGTTGTTGACCCGTTTTTCAATATCCACTTCAAATTTGGTGTGGTAGGTGAGCACCACGGGTACCCGCGGGCGGTGATTGATGTTGCTGACCAACACCGAGGAAGCGAAGGGGGCGTGCACGTGCATCAGATCGAATTTTTGGCGGCGCAGATGCACCACCGCTTCGGGGCTGAACACGTTACCCGCACGATAACCGATACGGTTGTCCAACGGAATGGATTGGTAGCGGTAAACGGGGAACGGATAGTCGTCCCGCACGTTTTTGTAGGCGGGGGTGACTACCGTGACGTCACAGTGGTTACGGTGAAGACAGGCGGCATAGTTTTTCACTGCCTGTGCCACGCCGTCGATGGTGGGCGGAAAGGAGTCGTTAAATTGTCCTACGTGAATACGCGCCATAGCGATGCCTCCTTTATATCGTTTTCAGTATAACGGATTTATCGGTGGCTTGCAAGAGGAAAGACGGAAATTTCTCGTTTTGCAAAAATTTTCACCGAAAAAGTGAAATAGTGTTTGAAACTTAGAAACATATATAGTATAATAAAACCAAGTATACGAACAGGGAAGTGATTCGATGGCCAAGAAGTTTTCGGTACCTCTCTCTCAAATCATAAAGGAGATGTCGCTGGAGACCGTGTATATGCCCCGTGATCCCGAAACGATTCCTGTCGGCAGTGCCGACGTTAACCGTCCGGGATTGGCGTTCGGCGGATATTTGGATTATTTTGACAGCGACCGTATTCAAATCGTGGGAAAGAGCGAGTGCGGATATTTGAATGACCTGTCCGCCGAAGAGCGTGTTGAACGGCTTACGGCTTTTGCGGCCCGCCGTCCGCCCGCTGTGGTGATCTCGCGGGATATTCCGCCGCTTAAAGAGTTGCAGGAAGCGTGTGTTCAGCACGAAGTGCCGCTTCTTCGCTCGAAGGATCTGACCACCAGTTTTATGGCGGCACTGATCGCTTATCTTTCGGTGGAACTTGCTCCGCGTATCACGCGGCACGGTGTGTTGGTGGAAGTGTACGGTGAAGGTATTCTGCTGACGGGCGACAGCGGTGTCGGTAAGAGCGAAACGGCGATCGAACTGGTCAAACGCGGACACCGCTTGATCGCAGACGATGCGGTGGAGATCCGCCGTGTTTCCTCCAAAACACTGGTCGGGTCAGCCCCCGATAACATTCGTCACTTCATCGAACTGCGCGGTGTCGGCATTGTCAATGCCCGTCGTATCTTCGGTATGGGTGCGGTTAAGATGACCGAAAAGATCGATATGGTCATTTCAATGGAACAGTGGGACAGCGAAAAGGTGTATGACCGTATGGGCCTCAACAACGAGTATACCGAGATATTGGGGATCCACGTGCCTTCCTACACCATTCCCGTGAAACCCGGTCGAAATCTCGCCATTATCATTGAGGTGGCGGCGATGAATAATCGCCAAAAGAAAATGGGCTACAATGCGGCGCAGGAGTTGATGTTCAACCTCGGTATGGTGGACGATGCGGCGGCGTCGGTCGAAACGCAAAAAGAGTGGAACAAATTTTAAGGAGGAACATAGACTATGTATCGTATCGGAATTGATCTGGGCGGCACCAATATTGCCGTTGGCGTGGTGGATGACAACTATCAGATCGTCG
>SVPM01000031.1 GCA_015065865.1 Oscillospiraceae bacterium
TGATAAGGTGCTCGCACTCGCCGATACCTACCGCGCGATGAGCGAGGAGGAACTGCGCGGGCAGACCGCCGTGCTGAAAGCACGGCTCGCCGCGGGTGAGACCACCGATGATATTCTGCCCGAAGCCTTTGCCACCTGCCGCGAAGCATCCGCCCGCGTGCTCGGTATGACCCACTTCCCCGTGCAGATCATCGGCGGTATCGTGTTGCATCAAGGCCGCATCGCCGAAATGAAGACGGGCGAAGGTAAAACGCTGGTCGCTACCCTGCCCGCCTATTTGAACGCACTGACGGGCGAAGGCGTGCACATCGTGACGGTAAACGAATATCTTGCCCGCCGCGACAGCGAATGGATGGGCAAAGTGTACCGTTATCTCGGCCTCACGGTCGGTCTGGTACAGCACGATATGAAGCCCGAAGAACGCCATGCCGCCTACGAAGCCGACATTACGTACGCCACCAATAACGAGCTCGGGTTTGATTACCTGCGCGACAACATGGTGATCTATAAAGAGGGCAAAGTACAGCGCGACCACGCGTTCGCTATCGTGGACGAAGTGGACTCCATTTTGATCGACGAGGCACGCACGCCGCTCATCATTTCCGGACAAGGGGATAAATCCACCGACTTGTATAACCGTGCGGATGCGTTTGCCAAGGGTTTAAAAGCGCACCGCATTAAAGAAATGGACACCAAAGAGGAACAGGATACGGTGGACGGCGACTACATCGTGGATGAAAAAGCACGCACCGCCACCTTGACCCAAGCGGGTGTAAAAAAAGCCGAAAAGCATTTCGGCGTGGAAAACTTGATGGACCCCGACAACGTTACGTTGCTTCACCACATCAACCAAGCCATTAAGGCGCGCGGTGTCATGCAACGGGACGTGGACTATGTGGTGAAGGACGAACAAGTTATCATCGTGGACGAATTCACCGGCCGTTTGATGATCGGCCGCCGCTACAACGAGGGTCTGCACCAAGCCATCGAAGCCAAAGAGAACGTGAAGGTGGAACGCGAGAGCAAAACGCTCGCCACCATCACCTTCCAGAATTTCTTCCGTCTTTATCGCAAACTGTCGGGCATGACCGGTACGGCGATGACCGAAGAAACCGAATTCCAGCAGATCTATCGACTGGACGTGGTGAGCATCCCCACCAACCGCCCGATGATCCGTGAAGATCTGGGGGATCAGATCTACAAGACCGAACAGGCGAAGTTCCGTGCCGTCATCCGCGAGATCGAAGCGCGCCACGCCAAGAACCAGCCCGTGCTGGTAGGTACGGTATCCATCGAAAAATCCGAACTGCTTTCCAAAATGCTCAAGGCACGCGGCATCCCCCACGAAGTGCTCAACGCCAAGCATCACGAACGCGAAGCCGAGATCGTGGCACAGGCGGGCAAATTCGGCGCGGTCACTATCGCCACCAATATGGCGGGCCGCGGCACCGACATTATGCTGGGCGGCAATGCGGAATTCCTGGCAAAATCCGAAATGCGGCGTATGGGCATCGCCGACGAGTTGATTGCGGAATCCACGGGTTACGGCGAGACCGACAACGCCGAAATTTTGGAGGCGCGCCGCACCTATGCCGCATTGGAAGCGAAATACAAAGCCGCCATTCAACCCGAAGCCGAAGCGGTGCGCGCGGCAGGCGGTTTGTGCATTCTCGGCACCGAACGCCACGAATCCCGCCGTATCGACAACCAGTTGCGCGGCCGTGCGGGCCGTCAGGGTGACCCCGGCTGTTCCCGCTTCTTCCTCTCGTTGGAGGACGATCTGATGCGCTTGTTTGCGGGCGATCGTATTGCGGCCGTTATGGATATGCTGAAAGTGGAAGAGGATATGCCGATCGAAAACGGCATGCTCACCCGCACCATCGAAACCGCGCAGGAACGCGTGGAGGAACGCAACTTCGGTATCCGCCGCGACGTGTTGCAATATGACGACGTGATGAACCGTCAGCGCGAGATCATCTATTCCCAGCGCGACCAAGTGTTGGCGGGGGACGATCTGGGGGAAAAGGTGCGCGGTATGGTGCACGATTCCATCGACGGAAACGTGGCGTTGTATACGAGCGGCGAATCGCCGTTTGAATGGAACTTGAACGGCCTGCGCGAATACTATCTCGGTTGGTTGACCAACGAAGACGATTTCCGTTTCACCGAACAGGAAACCGAAGATCTGGAAAAAGAGGCCCTTATCGCCCTGCTGACCGAACGCGCCGACGCCATTTACAAGGCAAAAGAGGAACAATACGGCGACAGCATGATGCGCGAACTCGAACGCGTGGTATTGCTCCGCACGGTGGACCGTTACTGGATGGATCACATCGACAATATGGACGAGTTGCGCCGCGGCATCCACCTGCGTGCCTACGGCCAGCACGACCCCGTGGTGATGTACCGCTTGGAAGGTTTTGAAATGTTCGACGCCATGGTAAACTCCATCCGTGAAGATACCGCACGCGGCATTCTGCTGGCGCAGATCCGCACCCACGAAGAACCCAAACGCGAACAGGTCGCTAAGGAAACGGGCACTTCGGGGGACGGCACGGCAGCCAACCGCACCGTGCGTAAGACCGCCGATCAAAAGATCGGCCGCAACGACCCTTGCCCCTGCGGCAGCGGCAAGAAATACAAAAAGTGCTGCGGTGCAGGCACGGCAGAATAAGATACTAAACAACACCCCCGCAAGTCCGAACGGACTTGCGGGGGTGTTTTGTCGTTTTTACCCTTTGGGAAACTCATCGATCTTCATCACCGCGTATTGCAGGATCAGACGGGCATCGGTGGAATCCACACGACCGCTGCCGTCCACGTCGGCGGCGGCAATCTCCAAGCCGTCGGCGGTGATCTTTTGCACCGCGTATTGCAGTGTCAGACGGGCATCGGTGGAATCCACGCGACCGCTGCCGTCCACGTCGCCCGCCGTCACGGTCGGCGACGGCATCGCCGTCACTTCCACCGTTTTCAGTTGGTCTGCCGCGGGGGTCGCGGCGGTGTTCGGCACGCGGAAGGAGCCGATCTCATACAACCCGTTGGTGAAACACGCATCCGCAAGCCGCACCTCGGCCACCCCGTCGGTCACGGTAACGAGGCAGGTCTGCCACACGCTTTCATCCAAAAGCGAGGTCGGGCGGCCGCACTGATAATCCAACGAAAACTGTTGCACCGTGCTGTCTTCTTTGAAGGTGAAACGAATCGTCACAGGGGTTTTGGCGGCATCGTCCGCCGCCAACGTATGCGTAACTTCAAAATACGTATGCCGCCGCAGTGCACCGTTTTCATCGTATCCGTCCCGCACGTCGGCATAGCGCATACCGTAGTTGTAACGCCCCGTCATATCGGGATAATAATCACACAGCGGCACCTCCGCCAGCGCCACGCGGTCGCGCCCCACGTCCGCCCCTGCGGCATACTGCGGCGCTACCACCATCACCGATTGAATATAGGTCACCTCAGCGCCGCCGGGACAACCGAGAACAAACAACGGCTCTCCCCCCGCCAAAAGTGCGATCTCCTCCGGCGTGAGTACACACAGCACGAGGGCGGAGGCTTGATGGGTAAGGTTCGACGGCGCACTGTGGAAATCCACCTGCGGGTTCCCGCCCACCTTATAACGGAACATCTGCCCTTGCTGAACGGTATCTATGTAATATTCGATCGCCAGCACCGCCGATTCGCCCTGCGGCACGGTGCGAAACGCTTCGCCCGTAAGGGCAAAGCCCGACCAATCCGCATCCAGCCGAATGCCGTATTTCCCCGTGTTGCCGATCGGCATGGTGCGGTGGTTGCCCGCCGCGCCGAACGGCGTTACGTCAAAACCGTCACTCGTCCACGTGACACCGGTAACGGTCTCCAAGCGACCGTAAGGTGCGGGCAACCCGCTGTCGGGCAGGCGTGGAATCTCCTTGCCCTTTTCAAGTAACACGCCGCACGCGGCACAGCGGATATCGCCGCCGTCTCCGACCTCGTCAGCGGTGGGCTCGCGGTAGTTTTCGATCGTAACGCCGAAACGCTCCGCACGCATACGCTCGTGCAACCACGCTACCCGCGCCGTATCTGCCGCGGTATCAAGGCAGTAGGTTGCCGCGTCATACAGTTCGACCCGCGCCACCTTTTCCGCTTCGGTCCACCAAAAGCGGAACGAGCCCAAGCCGTTTAACCCGTTGGTAAACGCGGTATACGGCACATACACGCCGCCCTCACCGTCGACCATCTGCACGGTGGCGCCATTGCCCCACGCGTTGGCTTCCCGCTCGATAGAGTCGATCTTTATCCTGTCGTTTTCATATCCTGCGGCGGCATAGATCTTGATGTATATCGGCCGATCCGCCGCCTCCTCGTTCGCGAGCCACCGGCCCTGCACCGTATAGTAACGGTACAACCACGGGCGATCGGGGTGGTCTTCGGAAACTTCGTATTCCCCGCACACCATTTCGCGACACGGCCGCCCGATCGCGTTCGGTTCATAACTGCACAGCACCCGCTCGGCCGTATCGACGTAGGCACACCCCACATCGGGAATCGCGGTATATTCCGTCGCCACCACGCGTATCGACTGAATGTACGTTACCTTTGCGCCGTGCGTACAGCCGAGCAGACGTAACTGCTGCGTTTCGCTCTCGCGCCACGCCGCCACCTCATCCGCGGCAAGCGGTATAAGCAGCACCCCCGCACGGCGCGTTACCAGCGCGTGGCTCGCCGAATATACTTCCTCATACGGTGCCGCACCGATTTGATAGCGGAACATATGTCCCGTTTCATCGCTGTCGATGTAATAGCCGATCGCCAGCACCACGTCCGCACCCGCAGGAACGTTCGCCAAAACGTCCCCCTCAAAAGAGAAACCCGACCAATCCGCCTCTAAACGAATGCCGTATTCCGCCGTTTCGCCGATGGCGGACACCGCGATGTTGCCGCTGTCACCCAGCGGCGTTATCCTTGTGCCGCCGCCCGCCCAAAGCGTGCCGTCGTCGGTGGTAAGCCACGCATAGGGCAAGGGCAATTCCGATTTCGGGAGCGTTTGTCCCGCTTGCAGCATTTCGCCGCAGGCGGCGCACACGATATCGCCGGTGTAACCCTCGGCTTCCACCGTGGGGGCACGTTGCCCCACCACCGCCACACCGACGTTGCGGTGCAGCCGTTCTTGGTGGAAAAGCGCCGTCATCGCGGCATCCCCCGCACCGTCGGCGCAGTAGGAGTCGACGTCATATACCTCAATACGCGCCACTTTCGGCGCCTCTGTCCAAACAAAGCGGAAAGACCCGACACCGTTTAGGCGGTTGCCGAAGCAGACGGAGGGCAAAAACACACCGCCCACGCCGTCGATCATTTGCACGGTAGCGCCATCGCCCCACGCGTTGGCTTCCCGCTCAATAGCCGCAATGTCTACGGTATCGTTTTCATGCCCTGCGGCGGCATAGAGTTTAATATACACCGCACGGCGCGCGGTTTCATCGGGGGTGTAGGAAGCCCCGTGCACCTGCACGTAGCGATACAACCACGGCACGTCGGGAAGGCTTTCGACCTGTTCCAGATCCCGATGACTCATATCGTGAAACGGGATCGCCGTAATTTCGGGGTAATAGTCACACACCACCCGTTCGGAAAACTCAATGTATTCACACCCATCCGCAGTGGCGGCGGTATATTGCGGCGCCACCAACCGCATGGATTGAATATACGTGATCTCTTTGCCTCCGGGGCAGGCCATCAGTTGCAGGGTATACGAAGCGTCTGCACGCGCCGCCGCGATCTGCAAAGCGGAAAACGGGATCAACAAAAGACCCGACCGATACCCCACGAGATCGTTTCGGAACGAAAACAAGTCTACGTGCGAACCGTCACCGTAACCGCCCCCCAGTTGATAGCGGAACAACTGCAGGTCGGCGCTCATATCGGCCTGTGCGTAATACTCCACCGCCAGCACCGCACCTTCACCTGCGGGGACGTTTACGAAAATGTCCCCCCCAACAACAAAGCCGGACCAATCCGCATCCAGCCGAATGCCGTATTCCTCCGCCTCCGGCGACAGCACGTCCACACGGCCGTGCTGACCGAGCGGTGCCACCGTAACGCCGTCGCTCGTCCGCAGCGTACCGTCGGCAGTATCCAACCACGCATAGGGCGCAGGCAGGGCGTCCGCCGTTACCGCAGGCAACACCGCACCCGTCGTCGTCCATATAAGAAGCGCGCTCATCAAAAGGGAAACCACTCGTTTCATTTGCTCACCCTCCGCCGAATTTTCTCGTTTTATACTATAAAGGTTATAAGACTCGTGCCAAGTTATATCTGAAAAAATTTTTTACTTCAACCGGATCTTGCCGCGTTTTTTAAAATATTTTTTCATACAAAGTAAGCATACCACACCGGCAACGGGAAAGAGTCCTGCCGCAAGCAATCCCGCTCGCATACCGACTTGTTCGGTACTTATATTAAATGTTTGTGAAATCCTCAAAGCAAAACCCGTCAAACCGAATTTATCCGATACGATTCCGAGTAACTGCGGTGCAACAGACGCGCCCATATCGCCGCCGGCAGCCATGAGTGCATAAATTGCCACACCTACGTTTTGGAATTTTTCTTCTACGTAGATCAAAGTTCCCGGCCATAACATAGCCGTAAAAATTCCCGTCAGTGCACACGCTGTAATTCCGACTACGGGACTTAACGATAAACTTGCCGTAAAATAGCAGATGCTTGCACCCAGCATTCCGAACAACAAAATATTCGTGATATTTTTGCCGTATTTTGAATACAGTGTTCTTCCTGTTCCCAATAACACCGCAAACAGAGCAACGCCTATCACGTCTCCGTATACTTTAGGAACTCCTACGGCGTTTTCAATAAATCCCGATGCCCATTGCGACATCGTGCATTCTGCTGCTCCGCCGAAGAATATACACAACGTGCACAGTATGATACCTTTGTTAAATATTTTGGCTTGGCTCTGTTCTCCTCCGAAATCATCCATCGGCGGAAGCTTTGCTTTTAAAAACATCAAAAATGCCGTAAACGGAACGGCTGACCAAAGCAGCGCAAGATACATCCAATTTGCACTGCCAAGAACCGTTAAGAGTAACGTACTTAATATTACTACGCCTACTACACCCCATGCGTACATTGAGTGCAGTTTGCTCATTTCACGTTCGGGATTTTCACTGGGGATCGCCGCGATCACGGGACTTATCAAAACTTCACTTAACCCCGAAGCAACAGAGAATATCACCGTTCCTACCACGATCCACAAAAAAGCCATATCGGGGAAAAATCTCGGCAAAAGCGCGTATAATATCAAGCCGATAAAGACAATAAGCGGCGTACTTCTTACCGCTTTATGTATATTAAAATGTTTTGTGAAAAACGTAAATATCAAATCAATAGACAGTTGGGTGAAAAAATTGATTACCACCAAAAAACCAAGCAACGTATAAGACAAACCATACATGTCTTTAAACGTCAAAAATAAAAGAGGCGATAAATTCGCGGATATTGCCATGGTCATACCCGTAAGATAACAGGCTTTCTTTGTAAGTTTATACCGATCCATATTCCCGACCCTTTCGCCCACCGTATCCAAACTCCTTTATGTGCTTGTGCCAAATCCGAGGGAGGCGGATGCTGTACCTTGCGAAAGGTACCATTCACGCGCAACCAATATTTTCTTGTGTCCAATATACCATTTTTTATTACGCTTTTCAAGTCATATATACAAACAGAATTTTCCCAAAATTAGATGTTGTTTAGGGTGAGCAGTGTTCCTGTCTTACCCACTTTTTATAAATCTGCTTTTTGCCCAAATTCCGCCGCCGAAAATTGTGCAGGTTTTTTGGGGAAACCCATTGACTTTTTGGGCCGTTCCCGCTATTTTAAGGGTGAACACCAATACCGTCCTCTGCTTAAGGAGGTTCTGTGCCATGAGTGCGAAAAAGCCAACCCAAAAAACCGTCCGCTCACATTCCTTTGTGCCGTTTCAAATTCGTGAACTGCGTGAAAAGAAGCCGTTTACGGATGCGGATGTCGCCCAGCAAGAGGAGACCTTGCTGAAAACGTACAGCAACCCCAACGCCAAGCCGATGGCGGTGTTGTTCCGTTTTTATCAAGGGCATTATCATCATCTGTTGCTGTCGGCACTGTTTTTTCTCATTAAGACCAGCCCCGCGTGGCTCCTCCCCGTTGTGACCGAACGGGTGATCGACAGCATCACCGTCGGCGGCCCCACCGCGTGGCATACCATTCTCTTTTGGCTGGCACTCGAAATGGTACTGGTGCTCATCAATATCCCCACGCATTATCTGCACGTGCACTTTTTGAGTTTGTCCACCCGCAGCATCGAAGCGGGGTTGCGCGGCGCAATGGTTCGCAAACTGCAGCAACTCTCCATCGGGTTTCACAAAGAGATGGAGTCGGGCCGTATTCAATCCAAAGTGATGCGTGACGTGGAGGCGATCGAGGGTCTTTCCTCCTCACTGTTCTCCTCCATCTTAAACATTATCGTCAACATTACGGTAGCACTCATCGCCGTTCTCACCACCAACGTCACCGTGTTTTTCTTCTTTTTGGCGGCGGCGCCGCTGGGCGCCGTGCTGATGTTCCTCTTCCGCAAAGACATGGGTGCACGCAACCACGAATTCCGCACCGAAGTGGAACGCACCTCCGCTACGGTGGTGGAAATGGAAGAGTTAGTGCCCGTTGCCCGCGCCCACGCGCTGGAACAAAAGGAAGTGCGGCGTATGCCCCGCCAACTCAAGTTGGTGGCGGAAAAAGGGTATCGGTTAGACGTACTGCAACAGTTGTTCGTGGCGGCGGGCTACGTGGTGTTCCAAGGGTTTCAGATCCTCTGCTTGGCATTCACCGCCTTTCTCGCCATCAAAGGCGTGCTGTCGGTCGGCTACGTGGTGATGTATCAAAGTTATTTCGCCACCTTGATCGCACAGATATCCGCCCTGCTCAGCCTGCTCCCCATTTTCACCAAAGGCTCGGAATCCATTCGTTCGGTGGGCGAGATTCTGGCTTCGCCCGACGTGGAAGATAACCGCGGCAAAAAACGGGTCAAAGAGGTGCAGGGTTCGTTTGAATTCAAAGGCGTATTCTTCGAATACGATACCAAATCCCGTGTGTTGAACGGGTTGGATCTCTCGGTCAAGGCGGGTGAGACCATCGCATTGGTCGGCCCCTCGGGTTCGGGCAAGACCACCGTGCTGAATCTGGTCATCGGCTTTAACCGCCCCACCGCAGGGCAAGTGTTGCTGGACGGGCAAGATCTCACGGAAGTGGATCTGCGAAGTTATCGCCGCCATTTGGCGGTGGTGCCGCAAAACAGCATTCTCTTTTCGGGCACTATCAAAGACAACATCACCTACGGTATGCCGGGCGTGACCAAAGCGCAACTGTGGGAAGCGATCGAAGCGGCCAATCTCGGCGACCTCATTCGCTCGTTGCCGAACGGCGTGAACACGGTGGTGGGCGAACACGGCAGCAAACTGTCGGGCGGGCAACGCCAGCGCATCGCCATCGCCCGTGCCATCATCCGCAACCCGCGCATCATCCTGTTCGACGAAGCGACCAGCGCACTGGATACCGTGTCGGAAAAGGAGATCCAACACGCCATCACCGCCCTGTCCAAAGACCGCACCACCTTTATCGTGGCGCACCGCCTCTCCACCATTATGGATGCGGATAAGATCGCCGTCATCAAGGACGGCCGTTTGGCGGAATTCGGCACTTACGACGAACTGATGGCCAAACAAGGCGAGTTTTACCGTATGAACGAACGGCAAGGATAATGTCCCCCGCGTTTATAGCCCCCCGCTGTACGGCGAGTTACGGCTAAGGACCGCAGAGATTTGCGACTTGCGCCGCCTTCTTCGAAAGAAAGCGGCAAAGGGCCTTTCAGCACGGTTATGATCGACTGCTGACCGAATCCCTACAACCGTAACCCTTGATCTTTACAAAAAGCAACAGAGAGAATGCATATCAAAATGCATTCTCTCTTCTCATCTCTGTAACCGTTCGCCGCAGACGGTTCGTCACCCACCGTATATCATATCAATACCGCGCTGCAGCGTTTCGGCATCGATCGCACCCGTGGCCTGCGCCACCAAATTGCCGTTCGCATCCACAAAATAGGTGGTCGGCAGAGAATACACGCCGTACACCGTCGCGGCATCGGCCTCGGTGTCGTACAACACGGGGAAGGTGTACCCTTTGTCTGCAATGAATTTCTTGGCGGTGGCGAGTGTTTCACGCCCGCCGGTCATATTCACCATCAAGAACTGTACTTTGTCACCAAGCGCCTTGTGTTTCGCATCAAAATCGGGCATCTCGCTTTGGCACGGGCCGCACCAACTCGCCCAAAAATTGAGAACGATGGGTTTTCCCTTGTATTCCGACAGTTTCACCGCCTCACCCGCCGCCGTGTACGCCGTAAAATCGGGCGCGGGCGTGGTCGGCGTCTGCGGTGCGGTGGTACCGCCCGTTGCGGCCGTCGTGCCGTTCGCCGTCGTGGTGGCCGTGCCGCCTTGGGGCTGCAGTTGGTCGGGTTTGGCGCCATCTCCCAAACGAGCGTACAACACCGAAGCCCCCGCGATCAACACCACCAGCAAGAGCGCCATCATCAATAATCCTTTTTTCTTATCCATATCTATCACCCTAAGCCGGCGAGCAATCGCCCGAACAGACCGGTTGCCATCAACACACCGAGCAGTACGAGCAACCCGCCGCTGACCGCATTGATCACTTTGTAATTCTTCTTGATCCAATTAAACGCTGACTTTAAATACTCGATCAGCACCGCGCTGATGACAAACGGAATACCGAGGCCGAGCGAATAGGCAAGCAACATCAGCAACCCCTCGACCATATGCGCCTGTTGTGAGGCCAGTGCGAGCGCCGAGCCCAAAAATGCACCGACACACGGGGTCCACCCCACCGAGAACACAACGCCGAACAGCACCGCTGAGAAAAAGCCCATGTTTTGGGTGTCTACCCGCCGACGACTGCCGTGAAACAGCGTAAATTTAAACACGCCGAGAAAGTGCAGGCCGAAAAATATCACGATCGATCCCAGCACGATATCCACTGCCGTGCGGTATTCCCGCAAGAAGCTGCCGACCGTTCCCGCCAGTGCACCCAACGCCGCAAACACGGCGGTAAACCCCAAAACGAAGCCGAGCGCACATTTCAAGGTCTTACCCGTGCTCCGCTCGCCGCCGCCCGCAAAATACGAAACGTAGATCGGCAACATCGGAAGCAAACAGGGGGAAATGAAGGTGATCATACCTTCCAAAAACGCAATAACATAGGTCATTGTTATCACCTCGTTCTTACAGTATATCATTTCTCACAAGAGAATGCAAGGCGTATCGGTTGACAATTTATCTAATATGTGGTATAACGGCGTTGCAGGTATGGTTCAGCAGGACAACGCCGCGAAAGCGGAGACCCCGTGTGCAAATCCGGGTGCCTGCACGGAGTGCTTTTGCACTCCTTTTTTGTGTTTTCTCTTGCAAAACACGGCGGCATACGCTATAATAAATCGGTAATATGCATTGTAAGGAGTAACCAAAATGAAACTCGGTATCGTCGGATTGCCGAACGTCGGCAAATCCACACTGTTTAACGCTATCACCAACGCAGGCGCGCAAAGCGCGAACTATCCGTTCTGCACCATCGACCCGAACGTGGGCGTGGTGGCGGTGCCGGATGAGCGTCTGGACCGCTTGGCGGAAATGTACAACCCCGTGAAGATCACCCCTGCGGTGATCGAATTTGTGGATATTGCCGGTCTGGTGAAAGGCGCCAGCCGCGGCGAAGGGCTCGGCAACAAGTTCCTCGCCAACATCCGCGAAGTGGATGCCATCGTGCACGTGGTGCGTTGTTTTGAAGATGACGACATTATCCACGTGGAGGGCAGCGTGGACCCTCTGCGCGATATTGAGACCATCAATTTGGAACTGATCTTTGCGGATATGGAAACGATGGAACGCCGTATCGACCGCACCGCCAAAGCCCTGAAAGGCGACAAAACCCTGCAGGGCGAATACGATTACCTTAAAATGGTGCTTGAAGGTTTGACCGACGGCAAACCCGCCCGTGCGCTCATCACCTCCCCCGAGGAGGAGGCGATTCTTGCCACTACGCCGTTGCTCACCGCCAAGCCCGTGATCTATGCCGCAAACTTGAGCGAAAACGATTTCACCGGCGGTTTGAACGACAACCCGCTTTACCAAAAGGTGCAGGAACTGGCCGCCGCAGAAAACGCGGAGGTCCTGCCCATCTGCGCGCAGATGGAAGCGGATATCGCGGATATGGAGGGGGAAGAAAAGCAGCTGTTCTTGGAAGAACTGGGCCTTTCTCATTCCGGTCTTGACCGTCTGATCCAAGCGAGTTACCGCTTGCTGGGCCTGATCTCCTACCTCACCGCGGGTCAGCCCGAAGTGCGCGCGTGGACCATCACCG
Source organism: Oscillospiraceae bacterium (assembly GCA_015065865.1). Lineage (GTDB taxonomy): Bacteria > Bacillota > Clostridia > Oscillospirales > Acutalibacteraceae > SIG588. The sequence continues at coordinate 12,466 of SVPM01000031.1, forward strand.
ACGGTACTAAAGCGCCGCAGGCAGCAGGCAAGATCCATACCGATTTCGAGCGTGGCTTTATTCGTGCCGAAGTGATTGCTTACGACGATTTGATGGCGTGCGGTTCTATGACCGCCGCCAAGGAAAAAGGCCTTGTCCGTTCGGAAGGCAAGGAATACGTGATGAAAGACGGCGACATCGTATTGTTCCGTTTCAACGTGTAACTTTTAAGGGGGCAGATTTTTGTCTGCCCCCTATTTTACTTTTCAACTTTCAACGAGGTGATCGTAATGTTTCATCCCGCAGCCAAATGGGTCGGCACCGACCGCGTGGACGTCCCCGTTATCCGCCGCCGTTTTTGCGTGAATACCACCGAAAACGCAACGCTGACCATCACCGGACTTGGCTATTTTGAGGCGCGCATCAACGGAACGCCCGTGACCGATGCGTGGTTTTTGCCGTTTGTGACCGATTACGAACCGCGCGACCTTTCAAAACTGCAATATCCCTTGTTTGATAAGACCACCCACCGTGTGTATTACCACACCTTTGACGTGGCGGCACTGTTGTGCGAAGGTGAAAACGAGTTGACCATCGCCCTCGCCCCCGGATTCTACCGCCAGCACGAAAAGCAGGAGGAGGGCGAGTGCTCGTTCGGCGAGTGTTTGAAAACCATCTACACTCTCACGGCGGGTGACTGCACCGTGTTTTCGGACGGCAGTGAGATCTGGCAGGAAAGTGAAATTCGTTACGCCAACCTCTTTTACGGCGAAGTGATCGACCCTGCCGCCGTAACGGGCGAACAGTATCCCGTAGAAATAGCGAACGCACCCGAAACCACCCTTTGCCCTGCTATCGGCACGCCCGACCGTGTGATCCGCACCGTAATCCCCAAAAAACTGCACACCGCAGACGAGCGCACCGTGTGGGACGTGGGCGAAAATATCAGCGGCGTGGTGCGGGTGACTACCCACGCAAGCGCCGGTGAGCGCATCACCCTGCGTTTTGCCGAAAACCTATCCCCCGAAGGCAAATTGGATTTTCACACAACCGGCGGGCACTGCACCTCTGCAAACGGTAAACCGCAAATTATGGAAGACACCTTTGTGGCGGACGGCACCGACCGCGTGTTTGCGCCCACGTTTGTGTGGCATGCATTCCGCTATTTTGACGTTGCGGGCGAGATCGACACCGCCGAGGTGTTGGTCATTCACAGTGACACCCCCGTGACCGCAACTTTTGAGGTGCCGCACGAGGGGCTCACCTTCTTCCGTGACGCCTTCTTGCGCGCGCAACTCAATAATATGCACGGCAGCCTACCCTCGGATTGCCCCCACCGCGAACGGTTGGGCTACACGGGCGACGGGCAAGTGTGTGCCCCCGCCGCCATGCTGTCGTTGGATGCCAAGGCTTTTTATGAAAAATGGATCATAGATATCTTGGATTGTCAGGACACGGTGGGCGGACACGTGCAGCACACCGCCCCGCTGATGGGCGGTGGCGGCGGTCCCGGCGGCTGGGGATGCGCCATCGTGTTGGTGCCGTGGGCGTATTACCGTCAATACGGCGACATCGCAATGCTGCACCGTTGTTTTGAGCCGATGTGCCGTTGGATGGACTATCTTGATACCCGTATGGAAAACGGGCTCATCACCCGCGAGGAGGAGGGCGGCTGGTGTCTGGGCGACTGGGCGGTGCAACCCCTGCCCCCTGCCGCCTACGTAAACACCTGTTATTACATTCAATGTATGCGCCTGCTCGAAAAGATCGCCCCCTTGGTCGGTCAAGCGGAAAAGGCGGCCGATTTTGCCGCCCGCCGTGCCGTAGCGGAGGAGGCGGTGCGCCGTGAATTCACGGTGGACGACGAGTTCCCCGTGGAATACGGCGGCGGCGTGTTTGCCGTGTGGTGCGGCCTTGCAGGACGTGAACTGGCCGATAAGACGGCGGCGTATTACGACGCGCTCGGGCATTTCGACACCGGCTTTTTGACGACCGACCTGCTGTTTGAAGTGCTGTTCGAGTACGACCACGCCGACACGGTGCTCTCCTTGCTGACAAGCGAAGAGGCGGGCAGTTACCTCTATCAAAAACGACGCGGCGGTACCGCGTTATGGGAACACTGGACAGGCGGCTATTCCCACGACCACCCAATGTACGGCGGCGGTGTACGCACCCTGTTCACCCATTTGCTCGGGATGAAACAACACCCCGATGCGGCAGGGTGGACCCACGTGATCATCGACCCGAAAGTACCGCAAGACCTGCCGTGGGCCAAAGGCAGCATTGAAACCCCGCTCGGCACGCTCGCGGTCGCGTGGGAACAGACGGAATACGGCCTAAACCTCACGGTCGATGCCCCCGAGGGTATGCTCGTGGAAGGCGTGTAAACCAAAGAAACGGATGTGAGTGCTTGAAAAAATTTGAGGGTCTGCTTTTTTGCACCGATCTTGACGGTACACTGTATACGTCGAACAAGACCGTATCCAAAGAAAATTTAGATGCCATCGAGTATTTCAAATCGGAAGGCGGGTTGTTCACCTTTATCACCGGACGGGTGCCCGCCACATCGCAATACATCTGCGACACCATACGTCCCAACGCACCGTTCGGCTGTTTAAACGGCGGCGGCATTTACGACCCCGAAAATGGGCAGTACCTTTGGCGCGCGTTTCTTCCCCGCGAAGCGATTGAACTGGTGCGCGCGGTGGATCAACGGCTACCCGCGATCGGCATCCAATACAACACCGAAAAACAGGTGTATTTTAACAAAGACAACCCCGCCATGGCGCATTTTCGCGCGGTAACGGGGCTCCCCTACGTCGCGTGTCCGTACGAGGCGGTGGAAGAGCCCGTTTTAAAGATCGTCTTTGCACACGATGATGAACGGCAGATCACCGCATTGATGCAACTGTTAAACGCACACCCGCTCGCTTCGCAGGTGGAGTTCATTCATGCCGAACGACGGCTGTATGAGATATTACCCAAAGGAGCAAGCAAGGGCGCTCTCCTTTGCAAAATGGCGGACTTGTTCGGCATTCGGCCGAACAAAACAATCGCGGTGGGCGACTACTACAACGATGTGTCTATGTTAAAGACAGCAGGGTTGGGATTCGCCGTAGCCAACGCCGCCGCCGATGTGAAAGCCGCCGCCGATCACGTCACCGTCAGCAACAACGAGCACGCCGTTGCCGCCGTCATCGACGGACTGGATCGCGGAATATATCGGTTATAGCAAAAAAATCGCTGTTCTTTCGAACAGCGATTTTTCAGTTACTCAAAACTTCACTTGTTTTCAACCGTTTTCCAATCCGCAAGGAACCGTTCGATTCCGGATGCGGTAAGCGGATGACCGAGCATACTCTCGATCACCTTTGCGGGAACGGTTGCAATATCGCTTCCCGCTTTCGCCGCCGCAATTACGTGCGTGGAGGTACGGATAGAGGCCGCAATAATCTCCGTCTTAATACCATACGCTTTGAAGATATCCGCAATATCCTTGACGAGGGCTATTCCGTCCTGACCGATATCGTCCAGTCTGCCAACGAAGGGACTCACGTAAGAAGCGCCCGCCTTTGCCGCGAGGAGCGCCTGTGCGGCGGAAAAAATAAGCGTTACGTTGGTCTTGATGCCAAGTGCCGCAAGTCTTTTGGTCGCTTTAAGCCCTTCTGCACACATCGGGATCTTAATAACGGTATTGGGGTTATTGATCTTTTCGTAAAGTTCCTGCGCCTCTTTAACCATAGCGTCCGCCTCAAGCGAGATGACCTCTGCGCTGATAGGTCCGTCTACTATTTCGGTGATCTCCTTTATCACCTCAAAAAAGTCGCGTCCCTCGCGTGCGATCAAAGAAGGGTTCGTCGTCACGCCGCAAATAACGCCGAGATCGTTCGCACGGCGTATTTCGTCCACGTTTGCGGTATCAATAAACAGTTTCATTTTTATTCTTCCTCCTTGAACATTTTTATTTTACCAAAGTTATTGACAGTCGCTCTAAAAGCATTATAATGATTATAATACTTGCACGAAATAAACGCAATACGTGGCGACAAAACAGGCAAATGAGCATTATTTTTTAACAAATGAGCAAAAGAGGCGGTAAAATGAGCATTACCAAAAGACAAGAACAGATACTTGCGTTGCTCGAGGAGCAAGGGTTTGCAAGTGTGGAGAGGCTTTCGGAACTGATGTACACCTCTCCTTCAAGCATTCGACGCGATCTGACCCGTTTGCAAAATCTGTATCTCATCCGCAGGACTCACGGCGGCGCATCGATCTTCAAGGAGCTTAACCACGCCGTTCCGCTCAACAGCAGAATGGAGAAGAATATCGTTGAAAAGCGAAAGATAGCCAAAAACGCTTCGGTTCTTTTGCGCGACGGACAGACGGTTATGCTTGACGGTTCGACCACGGCGGGTTTTATGGTGCCGCACATCGCCAAGCACAAGGATATGGTTCTTTTTACGAACAATATGCAGACTGCGATCAACGCGGTGAACTACGGGATCAAAACGCATTGTATCGGCGGAACGTCGGTCAATCGGTCGGTTGTGCTTGCAGGCGAGCAGGCGTACAGCACCGTGGTTAACATATATCCCGACATTCTGTTTTTTTCCTCGCAATGTATTGACCGCGAGGGGTATATATACGACCCTATCTTGGAGGAAAACCACATTCGAGAACTTATGCTGAAAAATGCGGCGTGCAGCGTTTTTTTGTGCGATGCCGAAAAGTTCGGCCAACGCTCGCTCTACCGTCTTACCTCAGTGGATGATATCGACGTCTGTGTTTTCGACCGCCAGATCTCTGAACTTCACACCAAAACAAAAATAATCTATTGATAAAAGCGGAACAGGCATGACCGAAATCACGCCTGTTCCCGTTTTTGTGAGCGCCCCCCAGCTATGCCGGGGGTTCAAAAAAGCTTTAGCGGTGAGTGGGAAAAGATACGTCTTGAAAAGATGGACAATGAAACGATCAAAGAAGCCTTGCCTCCCCTTGTCAGGGGAGGTGATTTTTGGCCGTGAGAGCGACCAAAAATCGGAGGGGTAGTAGGAGAAACTCTTTTCTGCGATGTTTCACTACCCCTCAGTCTCGCTACGCTCGCCGGCTCCCCTGACAAGGGGAACTTTGGCAAAGGAGCGTCCGTTTACGGGTACCAAGTAACAATCCCCTCGCAGGTATTAGGCCGCAAAAAGCGCCTGCAGGCGCTGCCGGTAACAGAGCCTTACAGGCGTTTTTTGAAAAGCCTCCGGCTATGCCGGTGGCTATTTACTATGCCTATATCTTACTTCTTAAACAGCGGGCCGAAGTTTTCGCAAGCGCGATAGTCGGCGGCTTCTTTGTCCATGCCAAACGCATTCCACACCGCGGGGCGGAAGATCTTCTCTTCCGGCACATTGTGCATCGACACGGGAATACGCAGCATCGAGCACAGGGTGATGATATCCGCGCCGATGTGACCGTAGGATATCGCACCGTGGTTGGCACCCCAGCAGTTCATCACGTCATAGGCGGTCTTGAAGTTGCCCTCACCCGTGCAACGCGGAGCAAACCACGTGCAGGGCCAAGTGTAGTCAGTGCGTTTCCACAAGGTATCCGACACGTCTTCGGGCAGTGCGACCGTCCAGCCTTCCACCAACTGCACCACGGGGCCGAGACCTTTCACCAGATTCAAACGAATCATCGTTGCGGGCATTTCGGCACGGGTCTCAAAGCGGGAGGAATACCCGCCGCCGCGGAAATAGCCGAGGTCGGCGTAGTTCCAAGTGGTATTTTCCATTACCGCTTTCCGGTCGGCTTCGGTCATTTCATACCACGGCTTGATGGTGCCGTTGCCGTTTTCATCCGTCACGTTACCGCACGCATCAAGGCAACAAGCGCCCGAGTTGATCAGGTGAATAACACCATCCGCGTCTTTCGCTTTGCCCTCGATGTCATAGCCCGTCACGCGGCGGATGGCATCGCCGCTCCAGTAAGTACGCACGTCCGCAAACATCTGCGCGCGGTTGGTGAGCAGTTTGCCGAACAGCATACCGAGACCGTTTAACACGTCGTTTTCGGTCGCCAAAATGTACGGCTCACGCGCGCCGTTCCAGTCAAACGAGGTGTTGAGCATCGCTTCGGGGAAATCGCAGTTGGGATAGAAATCCGTCCATTGGCGCTGACCCTGAAAACCGGCCGCAATCGCGTTGTGGCCGACCGTTTCTTCCTCGCAACCGCGGGGCAGGTTTTCGTTGCCGTTCATCAAGTCTTTGATGATGATCATCATCTTCACGACGAATTCCCAGTCCGCATCCTTGCGGGCGCGATCTTTTTGCAGTTCGGTCGGGTTCTTGTCGAACCCTTCGATGCAATTCGCTTTCACCCACGCGAGCGCCTTTTGGAATTCCGCCTCGTCATACACGCCCTCGGTCATTCGGCGGATGATCTCCACCTCGTCCACCGATTCCACACGCATACCGAGATAATCCTCGATAAAGTCGGTATCAATGATCGAACCGCCGATACCCATGCAGATCGATCCGATCTGCAAATAGGATTTGCCGCGCATGGTAGCCACCGCCACCGCCGCACGACCGAAACGCAACAGTTTCTCTTCCACGTCCGCAGGGATGGAGGTGTCGTCAGCATCCTGCACTTCGTGGCCGTAAATGCCAAAGGCAGGCAGGCCTTTTTGCGCGTGAGTTGCGAGCACCGAGGCAAGATACACCGCACCCGGACGCTCGGTACCGTTGAAGCCCCAGACAGCCTTAATGGTGTCTTTTTCCATATCCATGGTTTCCGCACCGTAGCACCAGCAGGGGGTCACCGTCAAGGTGATGGCCACCCCTTCGCGGCGGAATTTTTCCGCACACGCGGCCGCTTCGCCCACGCGGCCGATGGTGGTGTCGGCAATCACCACCCGAACGGGTTCGCCGTTCGAGTAACGCAGATTGTTGCAAAACAGGTCGGCGGCACGCTGTGCCATCGCCATAGTTTGGTCTTCCAGCGATTCACGCACGCCCAACACACCGCGCCGACCGTCAATGGTGGGGCGGATGCCGATGGCGGGATACTCGCCGATCAATCGAGATGTTGCCATAATTATGCCTCCTTAAAATTTTATTCTACATATTGCATTATAGTATGAATTTTGTTATAATGCTTGGATGATATACGCCATAAAGTATAACGATATTCACTTTTGCGAGGTGTTCTGATGAATCAACAGTCGTATTTGGAGTCCCGCCGACGGGGCACCCACGGATTTCCGATGGAATATTACCGTTTGGATCCCTCTCACCCACGCTACGTGATGGAAGCTCACTGGCACATGGAATTGGAGTGCATCCGTGTGTTGCAGGGCACGTTTTCGGCCTATCTGAACAACCAGTTGTATGACCTTACGGCAGGTGATATCCTATTGGTGGAGTGCGGGTGCCTGCATCGGGGCGAACCTGCGGCAGAATGCCTGTATGATTGTCTTGTTTTCTCATTACCGAGTAACAGCGAGACATACAGTGCGGTGTTTCATCGTATCGCGCCGCTGACCATGCCGAGTGCGGGAGTCAACCGCCGCATAACGGCAACAGACGGTGCACTTTTTGAGGCCGTCTGCGCCCTGATGGACACGGTGCGTGAAAAAGCGACGGGCTACGAGATCGCCGCATACGGTCATCTTTTCGTTATGATCGCCCACTTGTGTGCCGAAATTTCCACCCCCGCCGAAACCACCGCACCACCGCGCGGCGCACACGTTGTTATGCACGTATTGGAACGGTTGGAACGTAATTTCCGTGAAGAGTTTTCACTAAAAGCTTTGGCAAAGGATATCGGTATCAGCGAAAAATATCTCTGCCGTCTTTTCAAGGAATACACCGCCAAGACCATTGTGGAACACTTAAACGAACGGCGGGTGGAAAACGCCTGCCGCGAGATCGCCACCGGCAAAAGTATCACCACCGCCGCCTTTGACAGCGGTTTCAACGACGTAAGTTATTTTTCCAAAGTCTTTAAGAAGTACAAAGGTATCTCTCCCTCCGCATACAAAAAAGGGAACGTCTGACGACGCTCCCTTTTTTATTTAACTCAAATCATCTGAACAGGATCGTGTTCACAACGCTTTGCAGGTATTCCTGCCGACCGCTCGCAGGCAGTGCGGGCGCCCCCATCTCTTCGGCACGGGCGGCGAGTTCTGCCAAAGTGGCGGTACCGTCCGAAATGCGTTTACCTACCCCCTCGTCAAAACTCGCATACCGCTCTTTCACAAACGCATCCACACGGCCGTCCTCGATCAGCGCCGCCGCTTTTAAAAGGCCCAGTGCAAACGTGTCCATGCCGAGAATAAATCCGTGGAAGATATCCTCCGCCGTGTAACTGGGACGGCGGTTTTTCGCATCAAAGTTGAATCCACCCGTGAGGCCGCCTGCTTTCAGCACTTCATACATACACATAGTGGTGTCGTACACGTTCTGCGGGAATTCATCGGTATCCCAGCCGAGCAACAAGTCGCCTTGGTTCGCATCGATTGAGCCGAGCATACCGTTGATGGCGCTGACACGCAGTTCGTGCTGGAACGTGTGCCCCGCAAGGGTGGCGTGGTTGGCTTCGATGTTCATTTTAAAATCCTTATCCAACCCATACTGCCGCAAGAATCCGATCGCCGTGGCGGCATCGAAATCGTATTGGTGTTTCATCGGCTCCTTCGGCTTCGGCTCGATATAAAAATCCCCTGCGAACCCGATGGAACGGCCATAATCCACCGCCATACGCATCAGACGTGCAATATTTTCCTGTTCCCGTTTCATATCGGTATTGAGCAACGTTTCATACCCCTCACGACCGCCCCAAAACACATAACCGCGACCGCCGAGTTTTACCGTCAATTCCAGCGCTTTTTTGATCTGTGCCGCCGCAAAGCAATAGACATCTGCCGAATTCGTGCTGCCCGCACCATTCATAAAGCGAGGGTTGGAAAACATATTCGCCGTGCCCCACAGGCACCGAATACCCGTGCCCTGCATCTTTTCGAGAATGTAATCGGTGATCTCGTCCAGACGGCGGTTGGTTTCCTTGATATCCTCCGCCTCGGGAACCAAATCCACGTCGTGGAAGCAGAAATAGCGAAT
>SVPM01000032.1 GCA_015065865.1 Oscillospiraceae bacterium
TAGGGTCTTCTGCGATCAACCAAATCTTCCCATGATAACTTGCGCACACGAAGCATCGTTTGTAATCCTCGATGCTGACCCAGTGTTTGTATTTCGAACTGGTTGTAATTTGGGGCGATAGATGTTCGCCTTGAATAGCGGCGCTCGCCGCAGCGGCTTGAATGCTCAATAATATTTCCTCCTTTCTAATATACCATATTTCTGCGAAAAGTAAATAGCGAGCATTTGAAGAACAAATGTTCGCTACAGTTTTATTATAACCTCAAAATTCGGAGTTGTCAATACTTTTCCTGAAAATCCTGCCTCTTGTGATTGCGCAGCCTCTTGTGATACAAAAGACAGAAACATGTCTAATTTTACTTCTCACACTATTTTACACTCAAACCGCCACTCCAACCCAACACAAACAAAAGCGCTGTATAGGAACCAACGTTTTCCTATACAGCGCTTTTTGTAATTTCCCACTTTTCGTGAGAATGAATGGTGGAGCCGGGGGGAATCGAACCCCCGTCCGAAAAACACTTGTCACAGCTTTCTCCGAGTGCAGCCGATCTTTTGGGATTCCCCTCACCGAACGCCGAGCGGCAGGCTTTCGGTTACGGTAGGTGCTGAGGCGTGGCCGTCACTGCACCAAGCGACGGCTCACGTTCACCGCTCATCGACGCTTCATTCCCGACCGCGGTACTTCGGGATGAAACGGCAGCCTAATTAGGCTGCGAGTGCAACAGTATTGTTGTCAGTTATTCTTTAAAGTTGCCGATTTTATAGCGGTTCGGCACCGCTACTCGCTTACCGTGACTCACGATCCCCGTCGAAACCTTTACGACCCCATATCGATTGTCACGACTTTATTATATGCAGTTTTAGTCGGTCTGTCAACAGGTTGTTTTTGTCTTTTTGTGCGATGAGCGGACGGCCGCCGAAAATGAAAAAAGAAACACCTCGTCGGGGGCGAACCCTCTGTGGTGAAATTCTCGGTCGTATCCGTTCGCCCTCGCTTACGCTCGGTTGGAGGAATGTCGAAACGCTCCCCCGGAGCGTTTCTCTGTCGCTCCTTATCGTGCTTGTGCACGATGTTCGCTTCCGTTTGCGGTGCCCGAAATTCACGTTCCTCGCTGTCGCTCGGTGAATTTCGACCGCGGCACTCGCTTATGCCTCGCTGTATCCCGTCTGTAACAAATGATGAAACGAGGGAGAATCGGTATAGCCGATTCTCGGGGACACGGTGTAGAGGATTTTTGAAAGAAGAATATTCGACTGTGTCCTGCGCTCGGCAACGCGACCATTCCTGGTTCGATCCCCTTCGGCCGCCGAAAATAAAAAAGAAACACCCCGTCGGGGTGTTTCTTTTTTTATGGTGGACTCGAAGGGGATCGAACCCTCGAACCTCACGGATGCGAACCGTGCGCTCTCCCAGCTGAGCTACGAGCCCATGTATGTAAAGCGGTTTACACCGCCCATATATATTAGTCGATAAAACGCGGTTTGTCAAGAGTATTTTTGAAAAAAATCAAAAAATTTTCGAACTTTTTTCGGTTGTAAATTTTCTGTGAGAAAAGTGTGTTGGGAATTGTCAAAAACGGAGAATTGTGATATACTGACAGGTGAGAGGATGGCGAGAATATGAAAAATCCGAGTACAACCGTCGGCATGGCGGTCAAAATCTTTTTGTACAGCACCTTGGCGGCGGTGATGTGTTTCTTCTTACATATGTCGGTGACGATGGCGCTGTCCATTGGCAGCACGCAGGTGTTGGGACAACGCGTGGGCGGTGTGTTGGAGGATGGGCGTACCATCGTATCCGAAACCTATAACGCCACGGCCGAAAAGGAAGCGTATACCAAAGCGTATATCTTGGAGGAAGACGGTACGGAGATTCCAATCGCGGTGGAGGATCTTGATCAATACCCCATTACGCGCAGTTATAAAGAGAACATCCGCACGGCGGTGGATCCGGCGATGAAAGCCGTTACCGATTGGGTGGCACAGATCTTGATGGCGATCTTGTTTTTGGCTTTTCCGTATTCCACGCTGTGGTATATGGGAGATCACGACCGCAATCAGGTGCAATTCGGCCATATGTGCGAAAACCGCCTGCGCGGTGCCGCGGTGGGTGCACTGGCTTCCGTCCCCGCGTTGGTGATGTGGCTGTTGCTCGTTGTGAGTAAAGTGAGCGGTGCGTTCCCTGCTTTTGTGAAATGGTACCGTTGGTTTAATATGTGCTTCTTGCCGTATTTCGACCGCATCGTACCTACGACGGTGGTGGATCCTGCGGATATGCCGTGGGGCGGCGTGGCGGCAATGGTGCCGGTATTGCTTTCGTTGCCCGTTGTAACGGGAGTGGGGTATCTGCTCGGTTACAAAGAGTTTTCCATACGTGATCGCTTGGTGTATTCCGCCACGGGTAAGAAACCGAAACGTCGGCGCAAATAATAACAAAACGGAGAAAATCGCGAAAGATTTTCTCCGTTGTTTTTTTACAGTGCAGGATCGACAACCACTTCTTCGGGGGGCGTTTCCAAGGCGGTCGGGTCTTCCAGCATTTTGCTGAAATAACGGAACGCAACGGCAAAATCGTGGCCCGAGCAGATGCGTTCGTCCATCACTACGCCGATCGGCATACACTTTTCAAATACGATCTCGCCGCGGTGACGGCGCGGCACCTCACGTGTATTGCCCATCGCCATAAATACGCTGGTGGTGCCGAAATTGTAGCAGTGATGATAGATGTGGTTGGTCTTGATACTGGCAAGGTTGGTGATGCCGAGACTGGCGTGGAAGGGGCTGGCATCAATGATCGCTTTGGGCAACAAGCCGTGTTTGTCAAGCCACATCAAGATCGGCACACCGATACGCAACAGGCCGGGAATACTGAGTAGTGTGCTGATGATTTTTTCGGTGGAATTGTTGCCCACGGTGGTGCGATTGAATTCCACGTATTCGTTGATCTTGCGGTTGACGTCGTCGATCGTGTCGGTGATCTCCAACGCGATCTTTGACATGGTGGCATCGTCCTGCCCGCTTTTCATCACCACCATACCGATCTTGATCTCGTTGCGAGAATAGGCCTTGCAGTTTACCAAAAAGCGGTTCAAAAACGGGTGTTTCGCCATAGTGCGGAGATAGGCGGAAATGATCAGCGCCATATGGCTGATATGCCGTCCTTCTTTCCGCGCCGCGTTAATGTACCGTTGCATCGGTTCACAGGGGATATCGATGGTGATCATATTCATAGCATCCGAGCGCTGACGCATAATGTGACCTGCCACAGTATACATCGGGTCACAATGCTTTAATCGTTTTCCGTCTGCTCGCATAAGTAAACGCCTCCCGTTTTCGGACTATATGCTACATTGTATCACAAGGTTCTGAAAAATGCAACTAAAATCGACAAACAGAAAGATTGCATATTTTCCTCTTGCCTTTTTTTACGTATATGTGTTATACTATAAGTAACTATGAGAAGGTATAGGGAGGTAGACCGATGGACGTACAGGTTGGGGACGTGTTGGAAATGAAAAAACCGCACCCGTGCGGTACGCATCGGTTTGCCGTTTTGCGTATCGGTATGGATTTTCGCCTCAAATGTGAAGGGTGCGGTCGGGAGATGCTTCTGCCGCGCATCAAGACGGAACGCCATATCAAAAAAATCTGGCGTGACGGACAGTTGGTGTGAGTGGAAACGATGTTTGAACAGTTGCGTGACGTTGAAAAACGTTTTTTGGAAACCGAACAGCGGTTGTGCGACCCCGCGGTGCTTGCGGACGTGGAGCAATATCGTACACTGATGCAGGAACGCACCCGTCTGGAACCGTTGGTGGATACCTATCGCGTGTGGCAGGAGGCTGTGAAACGGGAAGAAGAGGCCCGTTTGTTGCTGGACGACGCGGAACTGCGCGAATTGGCGACGGCGGAACTGCAGGAAAGTCGTGCCGCGGCGGAGCGCGCGGCGGAAGAATTGAAAATTTTGCTGTTGCCGCAAGACCCGAACGACAGCCGCAACGTGATCGTGGAGATCCGTGCGGGTGCCGGCGGGGAAGAGTCGGCTTTGTTTGCCCATTCGCTTTACCGTATGTACGGCATGTATGCCGCCTCGCGTGGGTTCACGGTGGAAGTGGCGGGGTGTAACGAAACCGAACTCGGCGGTGTAAAAGAGATCAGCTTTGTGGTGAACGGGCAGGGGGCTTTCAGCCGCTTGAAGTTTGAAAGCGGAGTGCACCGTGTGCAACGCGTGCCCGAAACCGAATCGGGCGGGCGTATCCACACCTCTACCGTGACGGTGGCGGTGTTGCCCGAAGCCGAAGAAGTGGAACTGACCATTGACCCGAAGGACCTTGCGATCGATACCTTCCGATCTTCGGGTGCGGGCGGTCAGCATATCAACAAGACCGAATCCGCCATTCGCATTACCCACCTGCCGACAGGCACGGTGGTGGAATGTCAGGATGAGCGCAGTCAGTTTAAAAACAAAGAGAAAGCGATGCGGGTGTTGCGTGCACGGTTGTATGAGAAAAAGTGCGCCGAACAAGAATTCGCCATTGCGGAAAATCGCCGCCTGCAGGTGGGAACGGGCGATCGCAGCGAACGTATTCGCACCTATAATTTCCCGCAAGGACGAGTGACCGACCATCGTATCGGTCTGACACTCTACAAACTGGATGCGATTTTGGACGGGGATCTTGACGAGGTGATCGATGCGTTGGCGACGGCCGATCGCGCCCGTCAGCTTGAAAACGGAGAGTAAGGAATTCTTATGCAAACGGAACTTTTAACCGCTTCGGCAGAAGGCGTCATCCGTGCGGGTGATCTGTTGCGCCGCGGCGAGGTGGTGGGTATCCCCACCGAAACGGTGTACGGTTTGGCGGCGGATGCGCTGAATCCCCAAGCGGTCGCACGGATTTTTGAGGCGAAGGGTCGGCCGTCGGACAACCCGCTGATCGTGCATATTGCGGCACGGGCGCAGTTGGATGCGCTGGTGACCGATGTTCCCGCGACTGCCGAACGATTGGCCTCGCTGTGGTGGCCGGGGCCGTTGACAATGATTTTCAAAAAGGCGGCGTGCGTACCCGCGGTGGTAAGCGGCGGATTGGATACGGTGGCGGTGCGTCTGCCGGCACATCCTACGGCACGCGCGATCATTGAGGCGGCCGGCTGTCCGCTAGCGGCACCGTCGGCGAACCGTTCGGGTAGCCCCAGCCCCACCACCGCCGCCCACGTGACGGCGGATATGCAAGGACGCATCGCGGCTGTTTTGGATGGCGGTGCGAGCGGTGTGGGGGTGGAATCCACGGTGGTGGATATGACTCACGATGTGCCGCGCCTGCTTCGTCCGGGCGGTATTACGGTGGAAATGTTGAGTGAAGCGGTGGGCACGGTGGAGGTTGACCCCGCAGTGACCGCCATGTTACAAGCAGGGGCGGTGGCGGCATCCCCCGGTATGAAGTATAAACACTACGCACCGCGCGCAAAGGTAACGTTGGTGCGGGGTACGGCGGCGGTCTACGCCGCGTTTGTGAACGCACACGCAAAAGCGGGTGTTGCGGCTATGTGTTTCGACGGAGAAGAGGCGGCGCTGCGGGTGCCGTATCAAACCTACGGAGCACGCGACAACGCCGCGGCACAGGCGCAACGTGTGTTTGACGTGTTGCGCGGCTGGGACGATGATCCCACGGTGACACAGGTGTATGCCGCGTGTCCCGCGGCCGACGGTCTGGGTTTGGCGGTATATAACCGCCTGTTACGCGCGGCGGAATTTGAGGTGATCGCACTTGACGATTGAACAACGCGGTTGCATTATCGGGCTGACAGGCCCGACGGGTGCGGGCAAAAGTGAGGCGGCACGTCTGCTTTCGGCGGCGGGCATTCCCGTGGTGGATGCCGATCTGCTGGCGCGAGAGGTGACGGCGAAAGGCCACCCGTGCCTTGCAGAGTTGGCCGAGGCGTTTTCTGAAACGGTGCTGAATGCGGACGGCACGCTGAACCGTGCGGCACTTGCCGCGGCAGCGTTCGCAACCCCCGAAGCAACCGCACGGCTGAACGCCGTCACGCACCCGCACATCCTCCGTTTGGCAGACGAGCGGTTTGCCGCTTTGTGGGCGGCGGGCGCAACGGCGGTGGCGTTGGACGCACCGTTGCTGTTTGAAAGCGGGATGGACCGTATGTGTGACCGCACGGTAGCGGTGTTGGCTCCCGCCGCGATACGGCAAGCGCGCATTTGTGAGCGGGACGGCATCTCGGCGGAACAGGCGGCACTGCGTATGCAAGCGCAACCCGATGAGGCGTTTTACCGCGAGCGGGCGGACGACGTGCTGTATAACGACGGTGATCTTACGGCGTTTCGCAAAACGGTGAAAGCGTGGATGAGTGGTTATGGCAAATAAAATGAAACGCCGCGTGCGACGGTGGACGGCATCCGCCGTGATCCTGCTGTTGCTCGTGTGCGGCGGTGTGGTGCTGTTGCGTTCGCTGTATCCCGCACATTACGCGCAGGAGATACACGCGGCGGCGGAAAAATACGATCTGGCACCTTCACTCATAATGGCGGTGATTCACACCGAAAGCGGGTTTGACCCCGAAGCGCGTTCTTCGGCGGGGGCGATCGGGCTGATGCAGGTGACTGCGCCGACGATGGAATGGGCGCTGATGAGGAGCGGTGTGAGCGATAAACCGACGGTCGAAGCGCTTACCGAACCGACCTTTAATATTGAAGTCGGCAGTTGTGTGTTGCAGTTGCTGGGCGAACAATTCAGCGAACAAGATACGGTGTTGGCGGCATATAATGCGGGTATGGGACATGTGCAAACGTGGCTTTCGCAGCCTGACTGTTCCGCCGACGGTAAGACGCTCCACACCATCCCGTTCGCGGAAACGGAACGTTACGTCAAAAAAGTGCGTCGTGCACAAAAAATATATCAAAAACTGTATGGGATATCATAACGGAAAGGACGATGAAACATGGCAGAAAAGAAATCACCGGCCGAGGAGTTGCGTGAACAGTTGTTTTACGCTCCGAAATCGGCGGCAGAGCGTATGAGTGAGGAGGAGATCGCCAAGGCCGATGCGTATTGCGAGGGATATGCGGCGTTTTTGAACGCGGCAAAGACCGAGCGTGAAGCGGTGGATATGGCGGTGGCAATGGCGGAGGAGCGCGGCTTTAAGCCGTTCGACCGTCACGCCAAGCTCAAGGCGGGCGACAAGGTGTATTACAACAATCGCGGCAAGGCGTTGTTGCTTGCGGTGATCGGTTCTCGTCCGATCGGCGAGGGCGTTTCGGTTGCGGCGGCACACATTGACTCTCCGCGACTGGATATGAAACCCAATCCGCTGTACGAGGACAACGGTCTGGGGTATCTGGATACCCGTTATTACGGCGGTATCAAAAAGTATCAGTGGACGGCTATTCCGCTGGCTTTGCACGGAGTGATCATCAAAAAGAACGGTGAAACGGTGAAGGTTTCGGTGGGCGAGGACTTGGGCGATCCCGTCTTCTGCATCACCGATCTGTTGCCGCACTTGGCACGTGAGCAGATGGGGCGTCCCGCGAATGATGTGGTGCGCGGTGAGGACCTGAACATTCTCATCGGTTCCCGTCCGTTCCGCAGTGACGATGCGGTGGCCGAAGGGGTCAAGTTGAATCTTTTGAAGATCCTGAACGATAAATACGGTATTGTGGAAGCGGATTTCCTTTCGGCGGAACTGGAAGCGGTGCCTGCCATTCCCGTGCGCGACGTCGGCTTCGATCGCAGTATGATCGGCGGCTACGGCCACGATGACCGCGTGTGTGCTTACCCCGCGTTGACGGCACTCTTCTCGCTTAAAAATCCGGAATTCACGGCGATCACCCTGCTTGCGGATAAAGAAGAAACCGGTTCGGACGGCAACACGGGAACCGCTTCGGAATTCTTCCGTTACTTCGTTGCTGACCTTGCCGCTATGTTCGGCGAGGAGCCGCGTCACGTGCTCAGCCGTTCGATGTGTCTGTCGGCAGACGTCAACGCGGCACTGGATCCCATCTACGCGAGTGTGATGGAACCCCGCAATGCGGCCCGCTTGAACTTCGGTGCGGTGCTTACCAAATACACCGGCGGCAGTGCCAAGGGCGGCACGTCGGATGCTTCGGCGGAACTGATGGGCCGTTTTCGCCGTATTATGGATGAAAACGACGTTTGCTGGCAGGTCGGCGAACTCGGCCGTGTGGATGCCGGCGGCGGCGGTACGGTGGCGAAATATATCGCCAATTTGGACGTGGATACGGTAGACCTCGGCGTGCCGGTGCTGTCGATGCACGCGCCGTTCGAAATAGTATCCAAACTGGATGTTTATCAGGCGCACAAAGCGTTTGCCGCCTTGCTGTCCCGTAACGACTGATCAGAAAAGAGGAATTATCGTGGAAAAACTGTGGCAACGGACGTTGGTACTGTGCTTGACGTTCATTGTATTGGCGGTCGGCATTCCAACTGTCGGTGTAGCGGCAGTGGAAGAAGCGGTATCGGCAGATACCGAAAATACGGTCTTACCGCTCGATGAAAATGCGGCACCCGTTTTGGGAATCACGCCGGAACAGGTTGCCGCCCTCCGCGCGGATATTATGGCAACCGCTCTCGCGTTTGAAGAGGATTGCGATATCCGCCGATACGGCATTGTGTACAGTGACGAGGTCAATACCTGCCTTTCGGCGTTGATACGCAATTCGATGCCGGAAACCTTTCACATCAGCACGTGGTCGTTTTATCGCCAGACCGGCGGCGAACGATTGGTCACACGCGTCCATTTTGCGCCGTATTGGTATACCAAGCGGGAATACCAAGAAAAGTTGGAGCAGTGTGATGCCATCGCACGGCAACTGACCGCGGATCTTGTGGACAGCGATCTGACCGATGAGTACAAAGCGTTGTTACTGCATGACCGCTTGGCGGCGTGGGTGGATTACGATAATGCGGGAATACTCACCGACACGGTCACACCGGTGGATCACACGATGTACGGTGCACTGTGCAATCGTTTGGCGGTGTGTGACGGTTACGCTAAGGCGTATATCTATCTGCTGCATCACATTGGTATGGAGAGTTATATTTGCCGCTCCTCCCGATTGGCACATGCGTGGAACATCGTGCAGGTGGACGGTGAATGGTATCACGTGGACGTCACGTGGGACGACCCCGTGTGGGATGTCACCGGCCGTGTGAACCACAAGTTCTTCTTGCTTTCCAGCGACGGTATCTACGAAGCACAGCACACGGCATCGGACTACGATACCACCCCGACCGATACGCGGTTCGAATCCAAAGATCTGCCGTGGTACAGTTCGGTTACCGCGTTCCAGTATCTGAACGGACGGGTGTATTATATCGATAACACGCGTGAAATGTTGCGCTATCGGGAAGGGACCGCATTTTACGATGCAGTCAGCGTGGAAGACGATTGGCGCGTTTCGGAAACGATGGGTTACACCGAGAACTTCGCTCGTCTTAGTATGGATGGGGAATATTTGTACTACTCGCTGTCCAAAGCAGTGTATCGGTATTACCCTGAAACGGGTAAAACGGAAGCGGTATATTCGCCGAAATTCACGTCCCGTCCGTATCACAACATCTACGGTATGAGGACGGAAGCGGGAATGTTGTATTGTGACGTGACCGACACACCCAATTACGATGCGTTTACTAAGAAGTTTCGGCAAGAGCGTGTGCCGATTCCCGCACCGAGTGCCGTGCAGTGCGGCAACGTGGACGGTGACGGGCAGATCAGCTCTACAGATGCCCGTTTGGTACTGCAGTATGCGGTACGTAAAATCGACGGAACCGGAATCGACCGGACGGCCGCCGACGTGAACGGCGACGGCAACGTTGACTCCACCGATGCCCGCTTGATCTTGCAATACGCGGTCAGGAAGATCAACGAATTCCCCGCGGCCTAAGATTTTTTGCCCTTGCCTTCCTCAAGTGAGGAAGGCAAGGCTTTTTTTGTTGGTGAGTTATACTATCAAGTGCAACCAAGTGCAACACTTTAGCAAAATAAAATAGAAGTTCATACAGATCTCTGGTAGAATAGAGTTGTCACACAATAAACCACGAGAGGAGATCTATATGAACTACCACCATCTTACCATAGAAGAGCGTTGTTGTCTACGGGAATATTACTTAAAGGGGTATAGTTATCGAAAGAAAGCCGAGCTGATCGGAAGAAGTGTAAGTACGGTATCGCGAGAGTTAAAGCGAAACCGCACTCATATGTATGACATTCCTGCCTACTACCCCTACACAGCGCAAAAGAAATATCTGCTACGCCGTTCCTATTGTCACAGAGGAATGTTCCAAGATCCGAAGAAGTTGGAGTACATCAAAGAAAAACTGCTACTCACTTGGTCACCGGAACAGATCGCCAATGCGCCTTGTGAACTGGATATGCCATCAGTTAGGACCATATATCGCTGGATATACGAGAAGTACATTGATGTGAATTTAAAGGTGCTTCGCCGCAAAGGGGAAAGCCACGGAAAGAAGGAAACACGGGGAAAGTTCAACCTTGGCAAATCCATTCGGAAACGAGACAAGAGTGTATACAAACGTCAAGAATTCGGCCATTGGGAAGCAGACACGGTTGTGTCCGGTAGAGGTAAAACCAAGGCGTGTTTTGCTACCTTGGCAGAACGGAAAACGCGATTTTACATAGCGATTAAGATGCCAAACCGGCAGGCAGATACAATGGCTAAGGCCATTGTCGCAGCATTATCAGATTTTCCCGATGGAGCAGTTAAATCAATTACTTGCGACAGAGGCACCGAGTTTGCCAATTGGCAAATGATTGAAGAACAATTGCATTGTGATGTTTATTTTGCCGATCCTTACTGTGCTTGGCAGAAGGGTACTAATGAAAATTTGAATGGCTTGCTTCGAGAGTTTTATCCGAAAGGCAGAAATCTTTCAAGGGTCAGTCCTGCAACGCTAAAAAAGAACCTGGCGTTGATCAACGCCAGGCCCAAAAAAGTTTTAGGTTTTCAAAAACCAGCAGATTTGTTTGAACTTTTTCTCAAAAAGTGTTGCACTTAGTTTGACAATTCATTGTGTTTTATACCCAAATCGGGCGGCGAGGCATATAGTGGGAACAGACGACTCTGTCCAGTATACGAGAGAAAGAAGGTGTAAGGAGTGAACAAAACCAATACCACCACGTTGGTCGTGGGGTCGGTCACCAACGCGATGCGCGGACGCACGTTGCTTTTGCAAAACGGTATTACGGCAACGGTGGGGCGGGCGCGTCCCGATGAGCGAACGGGCTGCGGTTACGTGCTGACGGTCACGGGGGATGCCGCCCGTGCCGCGCAGTTGTTGCAGGCGGCGGGGATCCGCGTTCGCCCGACGCTGTGATGTATTTCGATAACGCCGCCACGTCTTATCCCAAAGCGCCGCCCGTGCAGGAGGCAATGTGCCGTGCACTGCAGGAATACGGCGGTAATGCGGGACGGGGCGGTCATCAAATGAGTTTGCGTACTGCGGAAGCGGTGTATCGCTGTCGTGAACGGGCGGCGGCGCTGTTTGGTTTGTCCAACCCTTCGCGTGTGGTGTTTACGGCGGGGTGTACCGCTTCGCTGAATATAGCGTTGAAGAGTTTGGCGCGGCACGGACGGGTTATCGTGTCGGATATGGAGCACAATTCCGTGATGCGCCCGTTGGTCGCCGCAGGCGGACGATACCCCGCGTTTGCGGTGGCGCGTGTGGGGGAAACGGCAGAGGAAACGGTGGCAAACTTTCGCCGTCTTATCTCCCGCAACACGGTGGCGATCGCCTGCCTGCACGCTTCCAACGTGTTCGGCAACGTGTTGCCGATCGCGGCACTCGGGGCGCTGGCACGGGAACACGGGTTGGTGTTTTTGGTGGATGCGGCACAAACGGCGGGGGTGCTGCCCATTGATATGCAAGCTATGCAGATCGACCTGTTGTGTGCGGCGGGGCATAAAGGGTTGGGCGGTCCTGCCGGCATAGGCTTGCTGCTGTGCGGTGAGCGGTATACACCGCATCCGCTTTTGCAGGGCGGAAGCGGCAGCGAATCCCTGTCGCCGTATATGCCGCTCGAACTGCCTGAACGGTTGGAAAGCGGTACGTTGAACACGGTGGGTATCTGCGGCCTTTCGGCGGCGATCGCTTACAATGCCGAAAGCGACCTTTCGGCGATCTACCGTGAGGAAATGATGCGCTGTGCCCGCCTGTATGACGGGCTGAAACGTCTGCCGCAGGCGGTGCTTTACACGCCGCGCCCCGCGGTGGGAAAATCGGTCCCGTTGTTTTCGTTTAATCTTCAAGGGAAAACGGCGGAAAAAACGGCTGCTTTGTTGGATCGTGAGGGGGTGGCGGTGCGTGCGGGACTGCACTGTGCTCCTGCGGCACATCGCCATTACGGCACCCTGCCGAACGGCACGGTGCGTATGGCGCCTTCGCGTTACACCACGCCGGAAGAATGGCAGAAAGTTTTGCAGATTATTTACAAAATATCATAAAAAGGGGATTGCAATAGCCGAAATTTGTGGTAGAATGATAATAGGTAGTAATATACTCTAAAATAAGCGATATAAAAAGGTGCGTGACGATATGACAGCAATCAAAACCTTTTTTTCCGAACTGTGGTTGAGTATGTATACATTGCTCAGTTCGGTGAATATTCTCACCAGCGTGATAGACATTTTGTTGGTCGCGCTGGTGGTGTTTGCGCTGATTCGCCTGATTCGTGATTCGCGGGCGGAACAGCTTTTTAAAGGTATCCTGTTGTTGGTCGTTGCGTTTGGCGTTGCCACCGTTCTTCGACTGAAGACGTTGCTGTTTTTGCTCAATATCCTCTTTGATAACGCACTTATTCTTGTGGTGGTCATCTTTCAGCCGGAGATCCGCCGTGCACTTGAACAGGCCGGCAGTTCGCGGTTCGGCATTTTGCGTACCTTGGGTATGGACCGCGAAGAGATGGTGAAAGCGTGGAAACAGGCGATCGCCGCTACGGTGAAAGCGGTGGCCGACCTGCAAGAGCAACGCGCGGGTGCCTTGCTTGTGTTTGAACGGCAAACGAAACTCGGTGATATCGTGACTTCGGGCACACTTTTGGAAGCACAGCCTTCTGCGGAATTGCTCGGCAATATCTTCTTTAAAAACACCCCGTTGCACGACGGTGCGGTTATCCTGCGGGAGGGTCGCGTATGTGCGGCCGGTTGTATCCTGCCGCTGACCGACCTGCAAATCGGAACCAGCATGGGTACCCGCCACCGTGCAGCGGTGGGAATGAGCGAAAACTCCGATGCGGTCGTGGTGGTGGTTTCGGAAGAAACCGGCACCATCTCCATCGCGCAGGG
Organism: Oscillospiraceae bacterium; assembly: GCA_015065865.1. Taxonomy (GTDB): domain Bacteria; phylum Bacillota; class Clostridia; order Oscillospirales; family Acutalibacteraceae; genus SIG588. The sequence goes on from SVPM01000032.1 coordinate 13,334, forward strand.
CGGTACGCTTCGCCGCGATTTTACCCCCGAAGAACTGAAAGCGGAACTGGAAAGCGCTATGCTTGCGGCACTGCAAAAGGACGAGCCGCAGGATAAAAAACGTCGGTTTATAAGACGCAAGGAGGGCAAGTAATATGAAGCGTGTTTCTTTCAGCCGTCTGTTGCGTAACGACCGTTTGATGATGGTCTGCTCTTTGTTGCTTGCCATCACGGTGTGGTACTTTGTGATCTCGGGTTCTTCCAACATTTCCACGCGCACCATTACGTGCACTTTAAACACCGTGGGGGTCAGCAACGGCTCTTTGCAGGTGATCGAAGAGAAGAATGTCACGGTGGACGTGGTGGTGGAAGGTGCTTGGTCGGATATCCTGCAGTTGACACAGGAGGACATCCGTGTGCAACTCAACGCGGCGGATATTCAAAACGCCGGCAACTGCCGTTTGAACGTGGTTGCGGGGCGTAACAGTCAAAAGGGCGGATATGAGATACTCTCCACCTCACCTTCCTTCATCACGCTGTTTTGTGACGAATGGGTGGAAGGGCAGGAGTTTACCGTAGAGGCGGGAGAGGTCGTTGCCGAAGCACCGCACGTTTCCGCCGAAGGGGATGAGCGGGATATTCACGCGATCAAGGTGGAGGAAGCCGCTTTGCCGGGCGGCAAAATGATCGTGCAGGGCCCGCTCAGTGAGGTTTCCCGTATCGACCGCGTGGCGGCGATGGTGTATCGCGAGACCGCCCTTTCCGCAAAGCAGGTCTTCGAAGGCGACGTGGTGGCGATGGATGCCAACGGTGCGGTGTTGGATCTGCAGTATTGCAAGTTCTTGCGGTATGCCGAAAGTCCTGCCGATAACCCCGATGCACCGCTGATGGACATTACCGCGCTGAACGTGGAGGTCACGGTGAAAGAACGCCGCGAGATTCCGTTCACCTATGAAGTGCTGAATGTGCCGAGCGGCGTGGATATTGCGGATATCCTTACTCTGGAACCGACGTCAATGATCGTGGAAGGCGAGCAGGAACTGCTCAATACGTATGCCGATAAACTCGGTCAACTGAAAGCGGTGGATTTTGACACGCTCTCGACGGCGGAAAAAGCGGTGGCCGATCTGGTCGAATTGCCCGCGGGATTGACGGTGATCGGCGGCGATAAATACGTCACGGTGCAGGAGGACGGCACCACGCATTTGAACGTGGGTAAAAAGTTTGATTGGTCGGGTTACAGCCGCCGTACCTTTACGTGGCAGATCGGCAGTGACATCAGTAACAGTCCCATTCGTTTCCAAAACGTGCCTGTAGGTAAAACGGTCCGTATGCTTACGAACGAATTGCAGGTAACGGTGTTTGGCAAGAAGGCGGCCGTGGATGCGCTGAACGTGAAGAATTTTTCCGCCACGGTAGATATGAACGACAGCAGTTTGGGTACCTATCAGGTGCGTCCGGTGTTGAACACCAACGAAGCGTGGGTGTATTACGGCAGTACCGGTTATACCATTTACGTTTCGATCGAACAGCCGACAACGTAAGATTTACGAGTATTTTGACAAAGCCGAGGGGGTGTGTCCGATTGAAACGTAAAGTTTGGTTTTCCGCTTTGTTGGCGGTGATGCTGTGCGTGCTGTCGGGATGCACTTCGCTCGGCACGGATATCGCCGCGCAACTGCGCCCGCCCAAGGCGATGGGTGAGCAGGGCGCGGCGGAAGAAGCGTTGGGTGTGTACATCACTGCCAACGGTATGCGCGACGACTATACGTTGAAATATCCGCGCAGCGGTGAATATCGCTCGGCGTTTTTGATGGAGGACATCGACGGCGACGGGGTGAGCGAGGCGATCGCCTTTTACGACATCCAAAACGACAAATCGCACGTGAACCTGTTGCGTCAAAACAGCGGCGAATGGAGTTCGGTGTGTGACTTGTCGGTGTTGCTTGCCGACATTCACCGCGTTACCTTCGGCGATATGGACGGCGACGGTGTGCGCGAGTTGGTGGTGTGCTGGGATATGTTCAGCGACCGTACTTATCAGCTTGCCGTCTACAGTTTGAACGGTGATCGCATTGTTGAGCGTTTCACCGCGAGTGCATCCTCCGTTACGGTGGCGGATCTTACCGCCGACGAGCGCGATGATTGCTTGCTGTGGCACACCGATTCCCAAACGTTGACAGCCTCGCTGTGGTCGATGTCGGCGGATGCCGTGGTGGAAGTCGGTCGTTGCACGGTGGACAGTTACGTACAGCGCTTGGGGACTCCCGAAGTAGTCACCTTTGAAAACGGTGAAAAAGGCGTGTTTTTGGATGCGGAAAAAAGCGGTGACATTCTGGTGACCCAGTTGCTGTATTGGGATGGCGGCCGCTTGGTGGCACCGTTTTACAGCGAAGCGGACGGCGGCAACGTGCAGACCGCCCGCCCGAGTGATATTCCCTCGGCAGACGTGGATGAGGACGGGCAGTGGGAATGGCCGCGCTGTGTACCGCTTGTCGGCCACGAGAACGAAGAAGAAAAGCACACCGCTACCTGTCGTTTGACCGAATTCTGGAGTTGGGATAAACTGCACGGTGAAGCGGTAAAGAAGTTTTCTTGTATTTATAACGGCGAGGATCGCTATTATCTTTTGGCCGATGAGGATTTCGTGTCACGGTTTACCACCGCCTATTCTGCCGCCGACCGCACGTTGTGGGTGCGTACACACGGCAACGGAAAGGATGGCGGTCAAGCCGTGTTTGCGGTGCGTGCGGTGCCGGCGGGTGCTGATCCCGCGATAGAAGAAGAGGAGTACGTGTTCACGGATTTTGTGAAAAGCGGCACCACGACGCTCCGTGTGTGGTACGATCAAAACAACGCATACGGCATCAATGAGGAAGCCTTGCGGTATGTGCTGACCGCGTTTTGAGGTGTGATATGAAACGGATATTGGTTTGCGAAGACGAAAAGGCGATTCGTGAGTTTGTCGTGATCAATTTGAAACGGCACGGCTACGACGTGATCGAAGCGGGTAGCGGCGAAGCGGCGTTGGAAGCGTTCCACAGGCAGGAAACGGCAGTGGATATTGCGCTGTTAGACGTGATGTTGCCCGGTATAGACGGGTTTGCCGTGTGTCGCGAATTGCGGCGTCACAGCCCCACGATGGGAATCATTATGCTGACTGCCCGCACACAGGAAGCGGATAAGATCAGCGGTTTCAACACGGGGGCGGACGATTACATTACCAAACCTTTCAGCCCTGCCGAACTGATGGCGCGGGTAGAAGCACTGTATCGCCGTGTGGCAAGCAGCAAAAAGGAAGACGAAGTGTATTTACAGGAGATCGTGTCGGGCGAGTTCGTGTTGGATCTGCGGGCGCGTACCTTGAAGCATAAGGGCGTACCGTTGGAGTTGACACAGGTGGAATTTCAAATTATGGAATATTTCTTCACCAATCCCGATAAAGCACTGTCCCGCAGTGATATTTTGACCCGCGTATGGGGCGAGGATTATTTTGGTGAAGAGAAGATCGTGGATGTTAACATCCGCCGATTGCGTATGAAGGTGGAACAGGATTCCTCCGAACCGCGCCACATCGTGACGGTGTGGGGGCTTGGTTATAAGTGGCAGGCATAAAGCATAGGAGGTGGTCGTATGGCACTGAAATCGTTGTCGGGTCACGGCATTACCCGCCGCTGGCTGGTGAACGGACTTGGCATGTTTGCCGTGATTTTGGTGCTGTTTGAAACCGCCTTTTTCTTTGCTTTTCGGGCATACGTATACGGTGAGGTGGAAAATGCATTGTATGTGCGCGCCAGCGCACAGGCGGTGTTGCTGGAACGATATATGCTTACCACCGCCTTTGATTTTGAAGAAAATGCAGGTGAACTGGTGGAAAGTTTCACCGAAAAGGAAACGATGGAACTGCAGATCGTGGATGCCGAGGCCCGTGTGTTGATGAGTTCGGGCGGTTTTTCCACCGCCCGCAGCGAGCACCCCGCCGATTTTGACGCGGCACTGGAAAACGATGACGGCGTGGGTGTCTGGCGCGGAAAAAACGAAAACGGCGAAGCGGTGATGGCGCTGTGTAACGTGGTGTACCGCGAAAACAAGACGGTAGCGGGCGCGATGCGCTATGTTGTGTCGCTCACGCTGGTGGATCAATACATCACCTACATCAGTTTGGTGGTGGTCCTGCTGGGGGTTGCCATTTTGTTTTTGGTGGTGCTGTCGGGTTCATACTTTATCAATTCCATCGTCACGCCCGTGTCGGAACTCGGTATCGCCGCACGCCGCATCGCATTGGGCGATTACGATTCGCGTATTGAAAAGAAATACAACGACGAGATCGGTGAGTTGTGCGATACCATCAACTATATGGCGGGGGAGATCGCCGCGACCGAACAGGTGAAGAACGATTTCATATCTTCGGTATCGCACGAACTTCGCACGCCGCTTACCGCCATTAAGGGGTGGAGCGAAACGTTGCAGCAGGTTGACGGAGATGTCGAACTTACACAAAAAGGGTTGGAAGTCATCGCCGCCGAAGCCGAACGTTTGTCGGGCATTGTGGAAGAATTGCTCGATTTTTCGCGTATGCAAGGCGGACGAATGAAACTGAATTTCGACCGTGTGGATGTGTTGGCGGAATTGCAGGAAGCCGTGTTCCTGTTCCGCGACCGCGCACGCCGTGCAGGGGTCACGTTGCAATATGTCGAATCGGCAGACCTGCCGCCCATTACGGCCGACCGCGACCGTTTGAAACAGGTGTTTATTAACGTCATTGATAACGCCATCAAGTATTCCGATACCGGTGGGCGGGTGCGTATTGAAGCGGCAAGTATGCACGACTACGTGCAGGTGGTCATCAGCGACAACGGCATCGGTATTGCACCGGAAGATCTGCCGAATGTGAAAAGTAAATTTTACAAAGCGGATAAAACGCGCCCCGGTTCGGGTATCGGCTTGGCGTTGGCGGACGAGATCGTGCGCCGTCACGGCGGCTGGCTGGATATCGACAGTACGAAAGGGGTGGGCACCACCGTTTCGGTGATGTTACCGTTGAAAAAGGAGAATACCTATGAATAACCAAGACAATGCGGCGTGCGCCGCCAAAAAGACCTCGATCGGCGGACAAGCACTGATCGAGGGCGTGATGATGCGCGGTCCTGAAAAAACGGCAATGGCGGTGCGCCATACGTCGGGCGAGATCGTGAGTGAGGAATGGCCCACAAAAGGGAAAGAACGCCCGCGTTTTACAAAATGGCCGCTGATCCGCGGTGTCATCAATATGGTGGAATCCATGGTGCTGGGGTACAAATGTCTGATGCGTTCGGCGGAACTCAGCGGCTTGGATGCGGAGGAGAGTGCCCAAGATGCCCGCCGCCGCGCCGAAAAAGAGGCCAAGAGGGCGGCGAAGAAAGCGGCGAAAGACGGCACGGTACCGCCCACGGTGGAGGAACTGTTGGCGGCACAAGGCGAAAAGAAAGAGCCTTCCCGCGCCGAAAAAGCGTTGTTCACCGTGGCGATGGTGATAAGCTCGGTGCTGGGCGTGGGGCTTGCAATGGTGCTGTTTATGTGGTTGCCCATCTTCCTTTACAACACGGTGCTGAAAGGTCTGTTCCCTGCACTGGAAGCGCCGCAATTTCGCTGGGTGCAAAGTGTGTTCGAAGGGGTAATGCGTCTTGGTATTTTCCTCGCGTACGTGGCACTGGTATCGCTGATGAAGGATATCCGCCGTGTGTTTATGTATCACGGTGCGGAACATAAATCCATCTTCTGTTATGAAAAAGGCTTGGAACTGACCGTAGAAAACGTGCGTGAACAAAGCCGTTTTCACCCGCGTTGCGGCACCTCGTTCTTGGTGTTGGCGCTGATCGTGGGTATTTTGGTATCGCTGTGTGTGCCGATCTACGACAACACGCTGTTGCGTGCGGCGGTGAAACTGTTGCTGATCCCCGTGGTGGTAGCCGTGGGCTATGAACTTATCAAACTGGCGGGGCGGCGGGATAATGCGTTTACCCGCTTCATTTCCAAACCCGGTTTGTGGGTGCAGCACCTCACAACTAAAGAGCCGGATGACGATATGATCGAGTGTGCCATTGCATCGCTCAAAGCGGTGATCCCCGAAGATCCCGAAGCGGATAACTGGTGATGATATGACCTATCGGACGTTGTTTTCGGAAATAGAAGAGCAACTGAAAAAGGCGGGCTGTGAAAGCCCGTCTTTTGATGCGGTTTGCTTACTTGAAGATATCGGCGGTCTTCCTCCGCACGGTATGCCGCAGTGCGACACCCGTGAAACGGACGACGTGTGCGCGGCGGCGGTGCGAGAAGCGGCGGCTAAACGTGCCGCGGGATATCCGCTGCAATACATTGTGGGTGAATGGGCATTCTTGCGCCTTACTCTCAAGGTGGGGGAAGGGGTGCTGATTCCGAGACCCGATACCGAGTTGCTGTGTGAGATCGCCGCCGCGCGGTTGGATGCAACGGAGCAGAAAAGCCCGCGCGTCTTGGACCTCTGCGCCGGAAGCGGTTGCGTGGGATTGGGTGTGGCATCGCTGTGCCGCACCGCACCGACGGTGACGGCGGTGGAACTTTCCGATGCCGCTTTGCCGTATCTCAAAAGCAATGTTGCGCGTTATCCGCACTATGCGGTGGAAGTCGTGCAGGCGGACGTGTTGCGGGATGCCGCGCAGTTTCGCGATGAATATGCTGCCGTTCTTTCCAACCCGCCGTATATCCCCACTGCCGATCTTGCGGGACTGATGCGCGAGGTGCAGCACGAGCCGACAATGGCGCTGGACGGCGCCGCGGACGGCTTGCTGTTTTACCGTACCATCGCGCGGGAGTGGGTGCCGAAACTGCAAACGGGCGGTTTTTGCGCGGTGGAAGTCGGCATAGGGCAGGCGGCGGATGTTGCCGCCTTATTCCGCGAAGCAGGGTTGCGTGATCTGCAGATATACAACGACCTCGGCGGAATTCCGCGTGTGGTAGTCGGCGTAAACTGCTGAAAAATTAAAGGGAGAAAATCGAGTGATTTTCTCCCTTTTTTGTTTATTTCAATTTTTGCGCTACCCGCAACAGTTTGACCACTACGGGACTGAGCAAGAGGTTTGCGGCAAGTTCAAACAGGAAGTTGCCGCCTGCCAGACCAAGGAACATATACGCCGCAACGTTGCTGCCGAAACCGAAACCGACGGCCCACTGTGCTACCGTGTCCATAAAGAACAGCACGCAGCCGAGCAGGAACACGCCCGTGTTCACCAGCGGACACACCAGCGCCGCGGCAAAGACACCGACATAGACGTTCCGCTTAGCAACCAAGCGGTAGGTAAGACCTGCCATCAGACCGCACAGCGTGCCTTTCAGCAACACGGTGAGGATCGTGCCGCCCACGCTGACCACCAAGAATGCTGCGGCATCGCCCGAAAGCAAGACCGCCACGCCGAACACGAAGCCGAGCCACGCGCCGATGTACGGTCCGCACATGGCGGCACCGATAACGATGGGGATCAACACCAACGACACCGAAAACGGGCCGAAACGGATGAACTGTCCCATTATCTGAAGCAGGATGACCAACGCGGTCAAAATAGCGCCGAGGGTGATTTGCTGAATGGTTGTTTTCTTTGTTGTTGTCATTTCAATGACCTCCTTGCTGTCGCTCTCTCGATGAGATGAGACGCAATCACGGGTGGATAGACGGACTGTATATAAACGGTCGATCCCTTAAGCTGGCGAGAGTCGAACTCTTTGCGCCTGCAAAAGAAGATTTTCGGTGATAGTTTGCCTCAAAACTAGAAATACGGGAGTATTCCTGCGTTTTGTCGGCTTCCTCTCACACGAAAATTTTCATTTTTGCAGGTCGGAGAGTTTCTGCCGCCGAATTTATTTGTGCG